>WFRG01000110.1 GCA_015486705.1 Hippea sp.
TAATTGAGCTTTTAAATCATGATATAACTTATAAGTGTATGATAGAGACTTGATTTTCTGATATATGGCACACGAGAGGTGCACCTTGCGTCTTCTTTAACCGGGACAAAAAAACATGCAAACTCGTTATGCAAAAAGTTTATTTTTTTGTGTATAAAAAAGAGAAGATCGCGCCCCCCTATGTCCCAGCCAGCTGGCTCGCCTATAAGCGTATTATATCAAATTCAACCACTTGGGGCGAGAGGTTTAGGTCGAGTGTCTAAAATAACGCCGAATTTCGCGCGAGATTTTGAAATTCGATTAATTGTCGAATAAGGGTCGAGTTTGAGCTCTGAGGGGCGTTTCTGTTGATCTGAGAGTGTTTTAAAAGGCGGGTGGGAGACTTTTAGAAGTTTTTATTGCTTAGGTGAGTCTGTAAGTTCATAGAGAATTTATTCTTTCGTGATAGAGGTAGTCTCTCCTTTTTTATTTTTTAAATAACAGAAATTTGGAATCTTAATAACTTTGGATCGTTGGGAATATGGTTAGGAGGCGTTGTCTTGCTTGTTGTTCTTGCAAGAAAAAACTTGAGATTGATAAAGACTATGTGGTTTATAGGTGGAGTGTTAGGAAAAATAAATAAATTCGATCTATTTATCAGATTTTGATTTCCATTTATTCTTTATGGCAAAGCTATAGCGGAGTGCATCTGATTTTTTGTTTAAAATAGAAAAAAACGACGACGAGTGGTGGGTGGGATAAAACGCTGATTCTGGTTGATAGTGATGTTAGGGTTGTGGTAGAGACTTGAGGTTGGTGATTCTTATTATATACGTTGTTGTTATTTTGTTTTTATTATTTGTTATATTGTTCTGGGGTAAGAATGGCGGTAGAATAGGAATTTCTGTTTTTAAAGTAAACAATAGTGGGGTGAAATAAAACAATAGTGGGGTTTAAATAAAACAATAGTGGGGTGAAATAAAACAATAGTGGGGTGAAATAAAACATTGATTAAAAAAATGTTTGCAATATGTGTTTTTTTATGTTAATGTTGCAAAAAAGTTTAGTAGGAGATGATTATGACTAAAAGATATGTTGATACCTGCAAGGACTTGGTTGTAAGGAAGAGTGAGACGATAGTCAAGGCGAGATATAGACTTTCGCCTCTTGCGATAAAGTTTATCAGTGTAGTTATCGCCAATTTGAAGCGAAGCGATGACTTAAATCAAGAGTATGTAGTGAAAGTTAAGGATTTTCAGGAGCTAACGGGACAGAAAACAAAGAGGATATATGAGTTGATTGACGAAGCTTTGGAAAACCTTTTGACCAACCCTATAACCATACCCTTAGGTGATGAAAAAAATACAATTTTAAAAGCTAATTGGGTTAGCGGAGCTACTTATAACAAAGGTGAGGTTAGGTTTATGATCTATCCTAAACTTCGTCCTTTTCTGCTTGAGTTCAAAGAGAAGTATTTGACCTACAAGATAGAGAATATTTTGAGTTTAAGAGGTGATTACACGGTTAGGATGTATGAAATTCTGAAAAATTGGCTTGAAACGAACAAAAGGTATGGGAGAAAAAAAGTTGAGAGGATTATAAGTGTAAGCGAGTTAAGGGAAATACTTGAAGTAACAAAAGGCTATCCTTACGGAGGTAGTTCGGGAGTAAAAACGAGAATTATCGAAAAAGCAAAACAGGAGCTAACGGAGAAAACAGACATAACTTTTGAGTACGAAGAAATAAAAACGGGGCGCAAGGTAACGCATATTAAATTTATCATAACAGACAACCCTAATAGTGACAGGAAACTAAGAAGTAATAAGAGAAGGAGTGTAACTGCCGAAACCGTAATCCTGAGAGTGCCTGATGAGGTTAAAAACAGGCTTAAACGAGTTACAGACGAGCTTTTGAAGGAGATTGATAGATATATAAACGAGTGTGGAATTGAGTATGTTGTAAGTAATATTGAGTATACAAATAAAAACGCAAAAGATAACTACGTGGCTTATCTAATAAGCGCTTTAAAGAATGATTGGGCTAAAAATATACGCGATAAGCAGGAAGAACAAAATAGATATGAACGTGCAAAGGAGGAATATAAGAAGTTTATAGGTAAGGTAATAGTTACAAGGAATGAAAGATATATTGTTGAAGAGAGTAGTATTTATCGTGAAAATGATAATTCTGCTATACCACTTGGAGATATCCTAAAAAACTGGGATAAGTGGCGACCGTTTCTTGAGAAAAAGGCAACCGAAACAGGAATGTTATGAGATTAGCGTTAAAACAACCTTTTATGAGAAGTGGCGCCACTTGACGCCAAATTGGCGCTACATGGCGCCAGAGGTGAAAAATGGGTGAATTGATAAGAAAAGGCTATAGAGTTGATGAAGAAACAGACGCAAAGATAAAAGAGCTGATGAATATGTATAATATGAAGTCTGAAAATGACTTATTTAGGGCTATTGTGAATGAAATTTATGAGCTGAAAAAAGGGAAAGCTCTCGTGCCTTTTGAAAAGTATGAGAATGAGAAGATACAATTACAGAAGGCTCTTTACGAAATAGGACGTCTAAAAGGTATTTTGGAGGAGAAAGAAAAACAATTACAGGAAAAGAAAAAAGGCTTTTGGGCTCGATTATTTGGTAGGTGATTAAGTGGAAGATATTGACTTCAGTAAAGTTGAATTTGAGTGGCATAATAAAAAAAGTGAGCGTATAAAAGAAAAAAGAGGGTTGTCTTTTGATGAGATTGTTGAGAAAATTAGACAAGGAGCTGTTTTGGATATTCTGGACAATAGAGAGGAGTTTGAGGGGCAAAAACTGATGATCCTTGACATAGATGGTTATGTCTGGGCCGTTCCTTTTGAAAAGAGGGGAGGTAAGTTAAGGCTTGTAACGGCTTATCCAAGCCGTAAATTTACAAAGATGTATTTAGGGGGTAAGAAATGAGTGAAGATAGATACTATGACGACTTGGATGATTTCGAAAGAAGAATAGAGGAAAACGCCGAGAAATTCAAAAGGGTTGAAAATGTAGAGTATTGGAAGAAAGTTGTAGAAAAAGCGGCTGAGAATACTCTAAAAAAGAAGAAAATGCTTGTGCTTGAGTTTAAGAACCAAGAGGATAAGGAAAAGGCTATTAGTATCTTAAGGGAAAATTTTGGCAAGGGGTTTGAGGTTGTAGGACCGGTTTAGTTGTCTATATTAATCCCTTCTCCTTTAGTATCCCCTTCGCCTCTTGCCCGCTGATTTTCAAGTAGATGGCCGTCGTTGTTAGAGCTGAATGACCCAATAGGTCTTGGACTATAGTAACAGGAACGCCAGCTCTAAGTAGCTCTATTGCCCTCGTGTGCCTGAGTATGTGCGAATGAGCTAATTCTCTTGGTATGCCCGCTTTTAGGCAAAGCTCCTTGAATACCTTATTAAAGTTAGACCTATCGACTTTAAAGACCTTATCCCTCATGTGGGGATACTCTACAATATAGTTCGCTATCTCACTTGTTAGGTTAGAGGGTACTGGGACTACTCTATACTGCCCTCGTTTCTTTGGATTATGTCTTTTGAGTGTTATAAGCCTTATTTCTGCGTTTCTGAAGTCTATATCCTCGTGCTTGATATTTATTACCTCACTTATTCTTGCACTAGTAAATCTAAGAGTGAGAAAAACAAGCCAATAGCGTCCTCTTATGCGTCTTTTGGTGTTTGATATGCTTTTATCGTCATACCAAGCCTGAAAGGTGGCTATAAGGTTGTTCAACTGGCTTTCTGTTAGGTAGTTAGGAATACTACCTGAAAAAACCAAATTGCCGTTTAAAGCCTTTGGCAGCATTAACATACTCCTTTTTTTACCATCTTACTTTTAAGATAAAATAGTAAATATAAAAGAGAAAATCAATATTTTTTGAGAATAATAAGGCTTAATTCGACCTTACTTTGCAAGTAATTACCACACTATTTACATTTTGTGGCATTAATCTTCTAAATATTGATTTTGTTATCATTTTTGGTAACATACTATAGTGAAGTGGAAAATAGAGTTTTTTAACGAAAAAGTCAAACAAGACACCTTAAACTTTCCTCCTAAGATGTTGGGAAAACTTTTGCATGTCTTTGAGCTAATAGAAAACTTCGGAGCTAATCTTGGTGAACCTTTTACAAAACCTTTAGGTAAAGGGCTGTTTGAAATAAGAGTGAAGTCAAGCGAAGGAATAGGCAGGAGTATATACTGCTACGAGAGGGGTAATAAAATAATAATTCTACATTCGTTTATCAAGAAAACACAAAAAACACCAAAGAAAGAACTTGAGATTGCTTTAAGTAGAAAGATGGAGGTGGATAATGAGCAGACCAACCTTTGAAGAGTTTAAAAAAGAGGCTTTAAGCAATCCTGAAGTTAAAAAGGAATACGATAGACTGGCTCCTATTTTTAAGATAAAAAAAGAGCTCCTTTCCGCAAGGTTAAAGAAAGGGCTCACTCAAGAAGAAGTGGCAAAGAGAATGAAAACCTCAAAGTCAAATATATCAAGGCTTGAGAGCCTTAATAACACCTATACTCCAAGTCTTAATACACTTATAAAATACGCAGAAGCCCTTGATTGTGAGATTGAGGTCTTTCTTAGGTAAAACGCGCCTAATTTCGTGTAAACGCTCTTTTTGCTAAGTAGTATCGTAGGAGTATAGAGAAGAAAGATTTAACCGGAGACCGTCCCCGATTTTGTGTAAGCACCCTTTTTCTTAGACTCATTATACATAATTTCACCTGATATATCCACTAAGCCTGTCTTTAAAAACAATGGAAAACTGGGAGATAATTTCAGCCCAATTTGATATTGTTTTCTGCCATTTTGCAGATATATCCCTATATGCTAAAAACACCAACCTAATCAATGATTCATCACTACTAAACCCTCCTTTTGTTTTTGTTATTTTTCTGACTTGCCTGTTAAAGCCCTCTATGGTATTGGTTGTGTAGATAATTCTCCTTATCGGTTCTGAATACTCAAAGTAGGCTGATAACTCATCCCAGTTATTAATCCATGAGTTTACAACCATAGGGTATCTTTCTTTCCATTTCTGCTCCAATTCAGCCAAAGCTTCTTCTGCTGCTTTCTTTGTAGGAGCTTTATAGACTCTTTTTAAATCAACCATGAACTCTTTCTGGTATTTTGAGCCTACATAATTCATGGAGTACATGATTTGATGAATGTCATCCGCCTTGCTAAAATACACCACCAACACCTACTAAAACTACACCACCTTTAGTGATTATTTTTTCACTTATCCAAACAAAAGTGACGATTGATGTGTAGATAGAGTGTAGATAAAAATGAGTCAATCATCACCGGATGATCCTTGTTAAAACAGTGTTAAAGTCAACCAAAAATCCCCACCTTTGGGTCATTTAAATTCCCCACCTCTTGGATTGTCAATTTATGTTCTCTTGATTATCCTTTGCCTCCTTTAGATGCTTAATCCTATAACTCTCCCCTGTTATCTTGAATATATGGCAGTGATGGACAAGTCTGTCAACTATGGCAGAGGCCAAAACGGCATCTGAGAATATACTCCCCCACTCCTCAAATGGCCTATTTGTGGTGATTATAATTGACCCCTTCTCATACCTTCTCCTTATCACCTCAAAG
>WFRG01000111.1 GCA_015486705.1 Hippea sp.
AATGATAAGGTTATCTTGATAACGGGCGGAACAGGGAGTTTCGGTAAAAAATTCACCCAGATATTGCTCGAGAACTACAAACCCAAAAAGCTCATAATATACTCAAGGGATGAGTTCAAACAGTTTGAGATGAGCAAAATTTTTAACGACCGATGTATGCGCTATTTTATTGGCGATGTTAGAGACAAGGACAGGCTTTTAAGGGCCATGGAGGGTGTTGACTATGTCATACATGCCGCAGCCTTGAAGCATGTACCAATTGCGGAATACAACCCCATGGAGGCTATAAAAACCAATGTTCTTGGTGCAAACAATGTTATAGACGCAGCGATTGAATCGGGTGTTAAAAAGGTCATAGCCCTATCAACGGACAAAGCTGTAAACCCAATAAACCTATACGGCGCAACAAAGCTTGCTGCAGATAAGCTTTTCATAGCGGCAAATAACATAAAGGGGGCAAGACCGATCAAATTCAGCGTCGTTAGATACGGCAATGTTATGGCCTCTCGAGGCAGCGTAATCCCGCTCTTTATGAGGCTAACCAAAGAAGGTGCAAGGAAGCTGCCTATAACCCACCCCGATATGACCCGTTTTTGGATAACGCTGGATGAGGCCGTTAGGTTTGTTATGATGGCCTTTGAGACAATGCAAGGTGGCGAGATCTTTGTTCCTAAGATTCCATCGATGAAGATAACCGACTTGGCAAAAGCAATCAACCCTGATGCTGAATTTGAGATAATAGGTATAAGGCCAGGTGAGAAGTTGCACGAGACTTTGATTTCTGTGGACGAATCGTTTAATACAATCGAATTCAAAAATTACTATACCATACAGCCATCGATCTATATGACAGAAAAGCCTGAATACACTGTGAATACATGGGGAGAGCATGGAATAAAAAGGGAGTATAGCTTCAGGTTTTCTTCAGACAACAACGACAGGTGGTTGTCTGTTGACGATTTAAGGGATAAGCTTAAGGATTTCAATGTATGATACCATATTCTCATCAGTGCATTGATGAAAATGATATAGAGTCTGTAATAGAGGTTCTAAGATCGGATTTTCTAACGCAAGGTCCAAAGGTTGATGAGTTTGAGAAAGCTTTGGCCAATTACTGCTCTGCAAAATACTGCGTGGCATTTAATTCTGCGACAACGGCACTTTATGCATCTTGTTTTGCTTTGGGTTTGAATCAGAATGACAGTTTCATAACGACACCAATCAGTTTTGTATCAACGGCAAATGCAGGTGTTTACTGTGGTGCAAGGCCCATTTTTTGCGATATCGAGAAAAATACAGGCAACATGGATGTTGATTTGGTCGAGGATTTGATTGAGAAAGATACAAAGTTGATTTTTGGCGTTGACTACGGTGGTAATCCGCTCCAATGGGACAAACTAAAGAACATTGCTGATAAACACGGCCTAAAGCTCATTGATGATGCATCGCATGCTCTGGGCGCAGAGTATAAAGGTAAAAAAATAGGCTCATGTGATTTTTGTGATATTACAGTATTTAGCTTTCATCCAGTAAAGCCCATAACGACAGCAGAGGGCGGCGCGGCTCTAACTAATGACGAAACTTTATATAAAAAGCTTTTGATGTTTAGAAATCACGGCATAACAAAGAATGCATGGGACTTTATATTTGAACCTGATGGTGATTGGTATTATGAGATGCAGTTTTTGTCTTTTAACGGTCGGATTAGCGACATGCAGGCGGCCTTGGGCTTAAGCCAGTTAAAAAATATAGATGAGTTTATAGAAAAACGCAGGGCAATAGCGAAGCTTTACAGAGACAGATTCAAGCATAGTAATTTTTTTGATTTTACAGAAGAAACAAAGGACGCAAAAAGTGGTTATCACCTGTTGCCGGTTTTGCTAAAGGATATCTTTGTCGAAAAGAAACAGGAGATTTTTAAGAGTTTAAGGGCAAAGGGCATTGGCGTTCAGGTGCACTACATACCTATTTACAAACAGCCGTTTTATATGGGGTTGGTGCCAGATGTACACTGTCCAAATGCCGAGGAGTTTTATAAAAGGGAGTTGAGTTTGCCTGTGTATCCTTGCCTGACAAGGGAAGATTTAGAACTTGTGTTTGAGGCCGTTGATGAGGTTTTTGAAAAGTTTAAGTGAATCGCTTAATTTATTTTCCCTCCTACTAATATTTCTTGTAAAATAGTTTAACATCATGATATACACCAAGGGACTGAAAGACCTCATTTTTCCTAAGCTTTAAAGCTTCAAGAGGAGTCAGTCTAAGTCCCTTTAAGTCCCTATTGGTTGATTTGGCTTTAAAGCCACTGTCAAACGGGAGGAAGGACAAAGGGACACAAACTAACAAAAGGAGGTAGATCCTAAGATGGGTTACTTTATCGGTATTGATATTTCCAAGGG
>WFRG01000112.1 GCA_015486705.1 Hippea sp.
GTTTTATGTGGAAAAAAAAACGGCATTGGATGCTTATAAAGTTATTTAAACAAAGAAAAAAAACGGGAAAGAATCCATTCGGCTCTTTCCCGCACCTAAAAATTAAATTATTTAACTTCTGCTTCTGCTCCAGCTTCTAATAATTTAGCTTTAACACTTTCTGCTTCTTCTTTAGACACCTTCTCCACAACTGCTTTAGGCGCTTCATCCACAACTGCTTTAGCTTCTTTTAATCCTAATTTTGTTATTTCTCTTACAGTTTTAATAACTTGTATCTTTTTGTCGCCTATTGACTTCAAGATAACATCAAATTCTGTCTGTTCTTTAGCTTCTTCTGCAGCTGCAGCTGCAGGTGCAGCGGCCACAGCTGCTGCAGGTGCAGCTGCGCTTACGCCGAATTTGTCCTCCAGCTCTTTCACAAATTCAGACAGTTCAATAACCGTCATATTCTCGATAAAACCAACAACATCTTCTTTCGTTATATCCGCCATTCTATATCCTCCTTAGGCATTCTCTTTTTTCTTTTCTTCAATAGCTTTTAAAGCATACATCAGCTTTCTAACATTTCCAGCTAATACATTCACAAATCCTGTCGCAGGAGCATTAAGCGTGCTCAGCAGCATAGACAATAATACTTCTTTGGAAGGTAATTTACTAAGTTGTTCTATCTGATTTGCATCTATAATTTTACCATCCAAAACTCCAAATTTAATCTCTAATTTTTTGTGCTCTTTAGCTTTTTCAATAAGCACTTTAGCAAGAGCTACAGGGTCTTCAGAAGTAATCGCAAACGCATTAGGCCCGACAACAGAATCTGAAACCTTCTCCCATTCACTATCTTTAATAGCTTTTTTGAGAATATTATTCTTTATAACGTTAAACGTAGCATTAAATGACTTCACGCTGTTTCTAATACTCTCCATCTCTGCTACCGTTAATCCGGAATAATCCGCTGCAAACATAGCCTTCGAATCATTAAGCTTTTCAGACAGTTTTTGGGAAAGTTCTATCTTTCTTTTTCTTTCCAACGCACCCCTCCTTTCTTTAGGCGGATCAAAGGGCAAAATTAGCCTCAAGCAGGCAACATTAAGGCTGAATAACCGCCTGCTCTCTTTGACCTATTTATTTTTTTATGTAAACATCACATTGATTGCAAATCTATTTTAACACTTGGAGAATGAGTAGCAGACAGGTAAAATGACTTTATATATCTACCTTTACTGGAAGCAGGTTTTGCCTTTAAAATAGCATTATAAACCGCTGTTATGTTCTCATTCAGCTTCTCATTATCGAAGGATTTTTTTCCTACGCCGACGTGTATATTTGAAGTTTTGTCAACCCTAAACTCCACCTCTCCGGCCTTGGCTCTCTTTACAGCATCAGCAATATTGGGTGTAACAGTTCCTATTTTCGGATTAGGCATAAGCCCTCTCGGACCCAATATTCTACCCAATTTACCCACAACACCCATCATATCCGGCGTCGCTATCACCTTATCAAAATCAAGCCATCCCTCTTTTTGAATCTTTTCCGACATATCCTCAGCACCTACAAAATCAGCACCGGCCTCTTCTGCTTCTTTTGTTTTTTCACCTTTTGCAAAAACCAAAACACGCACGAGCTTTCCTGTGCCGTTGGGCAGATTCACAGTTCCTCTGACAAGCTGGTCGGAATGCCTCGGATCAACGCCTAATCTCATATGCAGTTCAATCGTCTCATCATACTTCGCATATGCTATATCTTTCAAAATCTCAACAGATTCTGCCAGTGAATACTCTTTTAATCTATCATATCTTTCCAAAGCACTTGAATATTTTTTACCCCTTTTCGCCATCTTAAACCTCCTGGCTCCCACAAAATATTTAAATATATGTGGTACATATTTTTGATTTTAAAATTCTTCTACTTCAACGCCCATGTTCACAGCAGTGCCTGCAACTATCTTCATAGCTGCGTGTACATCATCGGTGTTTAAATCCGGAATTTTTATTTTTGCTATTTCCTCTAACTTATTTTTAGGCAGCTTACCCACCTTTACCTTTAGCTGATCGCCTGAACCTTTTGATAGACCAAGTGATTTTTTTATAAGCACGCTGGCCGGAGGCGTTTTTGTAATAAAATCAAAAGATCTGTCTTTATATACTGTAATCACAACAGGTATAATCATATCACCTTGATCACGTGTTGCATCGTTAAATTTCTTAACAAAATCCATAATATTAACACCGTGCTGCCCTAATGCCGGACCTACGGGCGGCGCCGGAGTTGCCTTTCCTGCTTCTATTTGAAGTTTAATCTGAGCCATAACTTCTTTAACTGCCATAAAATGCTCCTTTATTCCACTTTTTCTACTTGATTATAATCTAACTCAACCGGGGTTGATCTTCCAAATATGCTTATCAAAATCTTAAGTCTGCCCTTGTCTACATCAACATCTTCTATTGTACCTGTAAAGTTGGCAAACGGACCGTTCAGAACCCTGACAGACTCATCTTCCTTGAATGACACGGATAATCTCGGTGCTTTTTTCGAGCTTTCCATTTTTTCAAATATGGTCTTCATTTCCGCATCTTCCAAGGGAATAGGCTGATTCTTAGATCCGACGAAACCTGAAATGAATGACATTTTTTTAATTAAATTATAAAGCTTGTCACTCATCTTAGCTTTAATAAATACATAGCTTGGATAAAGACATTTCCTTACCGTTTCTCTCTTGCTCTTTTTCAGCTCTATTACCTCTTCAAAAGGTACAAAAACATTCTCTACACTGTCGGTCAAAGACTCAGCATCAAGTTTATTTTCGAGCATAGCCTTAACCTTTTCTTCATACCCAACTTGAGTATGTAGGGCATACCACTTAAAATCGCTCATTTAAACCCCGTTATATATAAACTTTACATAAAAATAGATTTTAAGCCCAAAGATAGTAAATAATCAAGAACACTCAATAGGACGGACACAAATACTACAAGCGCCAAAACAGATATAGTAGCCGATATAACATCACGCTTACCCGCCCAAACTACCTTTTTAAACTCTATTTTTACTTCTTCTAAAAAACCCGTTACTTTTTTTATCATAATAATATGGCAGGCCAGGGAGGACTCGAACCCCCAACAAACGGTTTTGGAGACCGCCGCTCTACCAATTGGAGCTACTGGCCTATTTTACCTCTTTATGTACAGTATGTTTTTTACAAAATGGACAATATTTATTAAATTCCAACTTATCTCTATTTTTCTTCTTATCCTTGCTTGTTGTGTAGTTTTTTCTTTTGCATTCGGTGCATGCAAGCTGTACTATTTCACGCATAACATAATCCCCTATTCAATAATCTCGGTTACTACACCGGCGCCTACTGTTTTGCCTCCCTCTCTTATAGCAAATCTTGTCTCTTTTTCCAAGGCTATTGGAGCTATCAGCTTAACAGTCATTTCTACATTATCA
>WFRG01000113.1 GCA_015486705.1 Hippea sp.
ATCTATATCATCATGGACAACCAGCAACTGAGAATAACCTACCTTATAAAAATCCACAACCTTTAATACACTATCTCCGCTCAAGTTCATATACGTTATAGGTTTTAAAATCCCTACCTTTTTCTTGTCTATATAAAAAAAAGCTAAAAAACCCAAAAACTTCTTTTCAAAAGTAAAATTAACATTAAAAAAAGAAGACAAGGAGTCGCAAACCATAAACCCCATGTTGTGGGGGGTAAAATCGTACTCCTTGCCCGGATTGCCCAGCCCAACAACAAGCCAATCCATATATTATTCGGCTGCTTCCTCAGCCTCCTCTTCCTCTTCTTCGCTCTTTTCTTCCTCTGCTTTACCTAATATTGCTACAACAGTATAATTCTTAGAAGATTTAACCCTAACGCCCTCTGGCATATCCAAATCAAATACATGAACAACATCGCCAATCATTAAATTTGTAACATCAATTTCTATATCATTAGGAATAGCATCAGGCAAAGCTTCAACAGTAATTCTTTTGCGTGGCTGATACAAATCACCACCCAATTTAACACCTTTTGATTCACCAACAATTTTTACAGGTACATCGACAACCACATGCTTTCCTTCTGTAAGTTTGTAAAAATCAACGTGCTCAACTTCATCTTTTACAGGGTGCCACTGAAGCTCTTTTATTATTACCCTGTATGTTTCACCTCCGTCTACCTTTAAATCAAATCTATCATTTCTTCTGCTTTTTCTTAACGCAGCCATCAATTCGGATTTGTCGACGAAGATATGTTTGTTTTCAAAATCATAACCATAAACAACGGCGGGTATTTTCCCTTCTCTTCTCAATCTTCTTGAGACCTTACTACCAACATCTCTTTTCTCTGCTGTAATAATCATTTTTTCCACTCACCTCATTTTATTCAAAAATTGCACTTAAAGACTCTTTATGATAAACACGCCTAATAGCTTCACCTATCAAGTGCCCCACAGATAACACCTTAACTTTTTCAGTAGGAACAGGTTTTTTGAATGTTATTGTATTTGTAACCACAAGCTCTTTCAAAGGAGAATTATTAATCTTATCTATAGCATTACCACTCAGGACCGGATGTGTAATACACGCATATATTGCTTCTGCACCCTCTTCTTTAATAGCTTTAGCAGCATTAGTAAGTGTTCCAGCTGTATCAACAATATCGTCAACTATAACTGCAGTTTTCCCCTTAACTTCCCCAATTATATGCATTATTTCACTTACATTGGGTTTCGGCCTTCTTTTGTCTATAATCGCTATTGAGCAGCCAAGTTTCTTAGCGTAATATCTTGCCCTTTCAACACCACCCGCATCCGGAGATACAATTACCAAATTGTCTTTACCAATATCTTCTTTAATGTAATTAAGCATAATAGGAGCTGCGTACAGATGGTCAACTGGTATGTTAAAGAAACCCTGTATCTGACCTGCATGCAAGTCCATGGACATTATACGTGTAGCGCCAGCTACGGTAATTAAATCTGCAAGAAGTTTTGCAGATATTGGAACACGCGGCAAAACCTTTCTATCCTGCCTTGCATAAGCATAATAAGGAACAACAACGGTTATAGAGCTTGCAGATGATCTTTTTAGAGCATCAAGCGTAACCAGAAGCTCCATAATATTGTCGTTCACAGGAGAAGACAGTGACTGGATCAAAAATACATCCGCTCCCCTAACACTTTCATCTATTTGAACATAAACCTCTCCGTCACTAAAACGGGTAATTTCAGCCTTTGTTAAAGGCATACCTAAATAGTCTGCTATCTCTTTTGCTAAAACTTTATTAGCAGTTCCGCTTATCAGTTTAAGGTGGGACATATTCACTTAATACCCCTTAAAATAAAGATTTGGCTGGGGCGGCTGGATTCGAACCAGCGATCGAGGATCCAAAGTCCTCTGCCTTACCGCTTGGCTACGCCCCAACATTTAAAAAACCACGGGTTAAACCCGTGGTTTAATTTATTATTCCTCTTCGCCCTTAGTTTCTTTGGCTTTCTCGTATTCGCTTAACACAGCATCTTCAAGTTTACGTCTCATCTCGTTGTTCAAAGGATGAGCAACATCTTTGAAGCTACCGTCCTTCATTTTTCTCGAAGGCATTGCTACAAACAATCCCTTTTGACCGCTGATAATTTTCAAATCCCTAACTACAAACTCGTTGTCAAAGATTACCGTTGCGAAACCTTTTAATTTCTCATCTCCTTCAATCGGGCTAACCCTTACCTCTGTAATCTCCATAACTGTTCTACCTTCCTTACCTCTTAGTCTGAGAATTTCAAATTTTTACAAAAAAACCCTTCTGCCAAACAAAATTCGTCCAACCTACCCTTCTGTTCCACCTCCGAACCAATAATTGAAAATACCGTTGAACCACTTCCAGATACAATCCCACAGCCCAGTTGCTCATACATCAGTTCCTTAATCTTTTTTAAAAGACCAAACTCTTTCAATACAACTTTTTCAAGGTCATTGTGTAGATGGGGAATTACATCTCCCATTCTACACTCCCCTCCAACAGTAAATGCCATTTTATTTACACCCTTACCGTTTGTCAACCGGAATTTTTTGTAAACATAAGCCGTAGAAACACTGAAGTTAGGGACAACCAAAAATACACTGTAACCATCTGTTTCGCAGTCAACTCTTCTGATCCTTTCCCCTCTACCCTCTGCAATGGCAGAACCATCAACAAGGAAAAACGCCACATCACTACCAACTTTTGCAGCCAATTCGAACAATTCTTTATCTGATAAAGGATGATTAAACATCACATTTAAACTTTTTAAAACGTAGCCTGCATTGGAACTTCCACCACCCAAACCGCCACCTATGGGAATGTGCTTTTCTATCTCAATATCAACCTGCTGCTTTATACCTGTTTTTTCAAAGAACAAGCGAGCTGCTTTAAAAGCCAAATTATCATCATTGTTAAGTTCATCAATGCTTGTTTTTACCCTCAAACCACCTGCATTTTTCTTTATCTCAATCCAATCGTATAGATCTATCTTGTGCATCAGTGTATAAAGTTCATGGTATCCATCGGGTCTTTTACCCAAAACATACAAAATTGAGTTAATCTTGGCATAGGATTTTAAAATCATATACCACCCAAATTTTTGGCAAGCTCTTTAACCTCAAACTTTACCTTCTCTTCATCCACATCCACAAACTTTCCATTCCTTAAAATAACCCTACCGTTTATGATCACATCACGAACATCCCTTGAGTTAAGGGCATAAACAACAAACGAGTAAGGATTGTAAATCGGCGTCGCTTCAAGGCCATCAAGCTTAACTATCACAAGGTCTGCAAGCTTACCCTCCTCTAACCTACCGACATCAAAAAGACCATTGAAATTGACGAGTATCCTAAATGCGTCTTTGGCTTTTAAAGCCTTTTCGTTGAACTTAACCTTTTGAACAAGGGATGCAACCCTGATTTCTTCAATAATATCTAAATTGTTGTTGCTCGCCGAGCCATCGGTACCAATAAAGACCTCTATACCTCTATCAAGCATCCTTTGAATGGGAGCTATACCGCTTGCGAGTTTCAAATTGCTTTGTGGAACATTTACGACTTTTGCTTGAGTGTCTTTTATCAGCTCAATATCATCATTATCCGTTTCAACGCAGTGTGCCATGTACGTACGTTCTCCCAAAAGCCCTACTTCCTTTAATACCTCTATAGGCTTTTTACCTTTCTGCGATTTTACAAGTTCAATCTCCCTTTTGCTCTCATTTATGTGAATATGAACAATATCATCCTTATCCAGACTATCGGCGACCAATTTTAGTGTCTCTAAAGACAACGTATAAGTCGAATGGGGTGCGTAAGATACCCTTATTAGGCCACTGTTTTCAAACTCGTCTTTCAATAACTTCGTTTTTTCTATAGCTTCCTTTGGTGAACCACACGATGGCGTCTTAAAATCCACAATCCCCTCGCCAACAACTCCGCGCATGCCAACATCCAAAGCAGCTTTGGCAACCTCTTCTTCGAAGAAGTACATATCAAAAAAGCATGATGCACCGCTTCTAATTGCCTCAAGCATGGATAGTTTTGAGCA
>WFRG01000114.1 GCA_015486705.1 Hippea sp.
GATAGAAAAGATTAGAGGCCACCATTCAAATAAAATCACAGCTATATTGGGTTATAAATACTCAAGTGATGTTGTTCATATCGATAATATGGTAATTATGGAGAACAGCGGTGAGTAAATACGATGGGATAATGGAGTTCTATAAGATCAGATTAAACTCTGTGGTTTCAGAGAGCAAATGGTTTAAGGTAGACCAGGAGCTTATCGATAAATTTGCTTATGTTACAGGCAATAATAAATAAGAAAAGCCGGCAGTTTTAGCTGAGCAGGTGGTTAGGCTTTTTGCTTGAAGGGGGAATGGAATGAACGCAGAAAAAATCATAGATATTTGCAAAAGAACTCACGAGGCGTTTTATAGCCTCTCTAAAACATCTGAGGAAAAAATTAATGCTGCGTTGGAGAGCTTAAAAACTTTAATTGACAGAAACAGAGGAGAGATAAAAAACGTAAACGGCATGGATATAAAAAATGCAAAAGAGTTAAATCTCAAAAGTTCTCTCATTGATAGGCTGCTTTTGAACGATAAAAGAATTGATGGCATGATTGAGTCCATTGATACCGTTATAAAGTTAAAAAGCCCTGTGGGTGAGGTTATAGATGGATGGCGACTTGAAAATGGTTTAAATATTGAGAAGGTTAGAGTGCCTATTGGAACTATAGGAATAATCTATGAATCGAGGCCTAACGTTACAGTTGACGCTGCTATTCTGTGTTTAAAATCCTTGAATAGTGCAGTCTTGAGGGGTGGAAAAGAAGCTATAAATTCAAACAAACTGCTATCAGAGCTAATTAAAGAATCTCTAAGTGAAAGTGGCATAAACCCCGATTCCATAGGTTTCATAGATGAGACTGGTAGGGAAGGTGTTAAATACATGCTTAAGTTGGATAAGTATATAGACGTTATTGTTCCTCGAGGAGGGGAAGGTTTAATTAAGTTTGTTACAGAAAACGCAACAATGCCCGTGATTAAACATGATAAGGGTTTATGTCACTTGTACATAGATGAATTTGCCGATTTAGAAAAGGCTCTTAGCATATCTTACAATGCAAAAGTCCAAAGGCCGGGCGTCTGCAATGCTATAGAGACGTTGCTTGTGCACAAGAATATAGCAGGTAAATTTTTGCCTAAGTTTAAAGAGTTTATGGATAAGGCAAATGTAGAGCTTAAGGGGTGTAGTGATACGAGAAAAATCCTAAATGACATAAAAGAAGCTACAGAAGAAGATTTCAATACAGAATATCTAGACCTTATTTTATCCATAAAGGTTGTTGAAGGCTTAAATGAAGCGATTGAGCATATAAACACATACGGTTCGCACCATTCAGAGGCTATAGTCACTGAAAACTATAACAATGCAGAAAGATTTTTGGATGAGGTTGATGCATCATGTGTGTATGTAAACGCCTCAACACGATTTACGGATGGCGGGATGTTTGGATTTGGTGCAGAGATTGGAATAAGCACAAACAAACTTCACGCAAGAGGCCCTGTGGGCTTAAGAGAACTTACTACTTACAAGTACAAAATTAGAGGTAGTGGACAGATAAGAGAGTGAGAATAGGTATATTAGGGGGTACGTTCAACCCTATTCATATTGGACACATCAGAGGGGCTATCAGTACCTACGAAACGTTCTTACTTGATAAAATGATATTTTTGCCAACAGGTATACCGCCGCATAAAAAGGACGATGTTGCTAATGCAGAATACAGATACGAGATGATAAAGCTCTCCATTGATGGGCTTGATTTTTGCGAAGTATCTCGCTATGAAATAGATTCAAACAAAGTAAACTATACGATTGATTCTGTGAGACATTTTAAAAACACATATCCAGATGACGAGCTTTTTTTTATTGTTGGTACGGACGCGTTTTATTATTTGTCGTCATGGAAGAAGCATAAAGATTTAATAGAGATTCTTAGCTTTATTGTTGTAAGAAGGCCGGAGTACGATACTCAAATTATCTTGAATAAATATAGAAATATTGTAAACTTTCAAGAGGTGAAGGAAAAAGCAAAATATAGAGCAGAACCTAAAACAGTATACATCTATACTCCGCCAGCTTTTGATGTTTCATCGAGTGCTGTTAGAAATAAAATTAAGAGGAATGAGTGTATTAAATATTTAGTGCCAGAAAAAGTTGAAAAATTTATTGTTGAGAAGGGGTTGTATAGGTGAGAGAAAAGCTTTTGCAGATATTAGATGATAAAAAGGTTGAGGATGTGATTGTTTATGATTTAAGAATGAAGTCTGCTCTGTTTGATTTTTTTATTATTGGAACTGTTGGCTCGAGCAAACAAGTTTATGCCGTGTTCGATGATATAAAAAGATCCGGTATAGATATTCATCATATAGAAGAGACATCTGATGGAGGCTGGACACTGATTGATTGTTTTGACGTTGTTATACATCTGTTTACCGAGGAGAAAAGAAAAGAGTACAATCTCGATTCCCTATGGAAAGAGACTGAGAAAAAGAGGGAAAATGAATCTTGATAAACCTATAGAAATTGCAGAAGATGTTTTCTGGGTAGGCGCAGTTATACCTGAAGACCAGTTTCAGTGTCATGTGTATTTAATTAGAAATGGTGATGAGTCTATTTTAATTGACCCAGGTTCGCGTATAACCTATGACATTACAAAGAAAAAAATTGAACAAATTGTAAAATTAAAGGATATAAAGTATTTAATTTGCCATCACCAAGACCCGGATATAGTTGGTTGCATAGACCAATTTATAGAAGATGCCGGCAAGTCAGAGAAATATATTGTAACGCACTGGAGAGCATGGGCTTTGCTTAAACATTGCAATTGGGATGTGAAATTGTATGAGGTGGAAGAAAAAGGGTGGAAGTTAAAGGCTGGTGATAGATTATTGAAGTTTATTTTCACACCTTATATGCACTTCCCTGGGGCTTTTTGTTCTTACGATGTCAAAACAAAATCACTGTTCTCAAGCGATATTTTTGGAGGGTTTACGCCGACGTTTGAGCTATTTGCAAAGAGTGCAGACGATTACTTTGAGAAACTCAAGCCGTTTCATGAGCACTATATGCCAAGTAATGCAATACTTGTCAACGGTTTATCAAAAATAGAAAAGTATGACATTGAAATAATTGCTCCTCAACATGGCTCAATCATAACAAGAGAACAGATTAAACCAATAATAGAAAAGATGAAAAATCTCAAATGTGGATTGTTTGAAAAGTTTACGAACACAAGGGATGTAATAAAACTATCAAAGTTAAACGATGTGCTGGAAGAGATAATAAAAATCATAGCTTACCAGGAACGATTCTATAAAGTTATCGATAAATTCATGTGTAGCCTAAAGCAGTTTTACAACATTGATTCGATTAAGGCTTTTGTAATAAGTTCTGATGAAACAAGTATTTTGGAGTTGGATTCAGAGAAGACATCAATTATTTTTATGAAGGACTACAATAAGTTAAGGCAAATGGTGGAAGCGTCTAGTTATATAAAAAACGGAGCGCTATTCTTTAAGCCTTCAAAATTGCATACGATGTTTGGCATAGAAGAACCGTCTTATACATTTCCTGTAAAAGACCAAAATGAGCGTTTTTATGGTATATGTTTTATTGTTTTTAATCCAGACGATTTTAATATATATGTGGACTTGGAGATTCTATCTAAGTTTGAAATTCCTGTCTCGATGGCAATTTTGGCAGAGAGAAGAGAGTACTGTACGAACAACAGAATTATACAGCTGCACGAGGAAGCGGTTAGAGACCCGCTAACAGGTTTATTTAACAGGAGGTATATGAATCTTTTAGCAGAAATGGAGTTTAAGAAAACAAAACGGTATTCACATCCATTGTCTGTTTTGATGATAGATATTGACCACTTTAAAAATATAAACGATAGGTATGGGCATAAAGTTGGTGATTTGGTACTGAAGCATGTGGCTCAGGA
>WFRG01000115.1 GCA_015486705.1 Hippea sp.
TTGTTCAGCTTCGCAATCTGCTTTTCCCTAACAGCTGTATTATCTATATCTAAAACCTCTACTTTTTCATCTTCTTCCTCTGGAATTTCATATTTATTGACTCCAACTATAACAAACTCTCCTTTATCAATCAATGCCTGTCTTTTTGCTGCAGACTCTTCTATTCTCAACTTAGGCATACCAGTCTCAATGGCTTTTGTCATACCACCGAGCTCTTCTATCTCATTAATAATCTTCTCAGCCTCCCTAATCAAAGCATGTGTTAATGATTCTATAAAATAGGAACCAGCTAACGGGTCAACAGTCTTACAAATATTGCTTTCCTCCTGAATAATTATTTGGGTATTTCTTGCAATTCTTGCAGAAAATTCTGTTGGCAACGCTATCGCTTCATCCAATGCATTTGTATGAAGTGACTGAGTACCACCCAAAACAGCTGCCAAAGCCTCGATAGTTGTTCTTATTATGTTGTTGTAAGGCTGCTGAGCTGTTAAACTCCAACCAGACGTCTGGCAATGTGTTCTCAAAGCCATGGAGCGTGGATTTTTAGGACTAAACTGGCTCATAAGCTTCGCCCACAAAAACCTTGCAGCCCTTAGTTTCGCAATCTCCATAAAAAAGTTCATGCCAATGCCAAAAAAGAATGACAATCTTGGTGCAAACGAGTCTATATCCAATCCCCTAGCTAAAGCGGTTTTTACATACTCAAGTCCGTCTGCCAAAGTGAAGGCTAATTCCAAAACAGCATTTGCCCCAGCTTCCTGTATATGATAACCACTAATACTGATTGAGTTAAACTTGGGCATGTATTTGCTTGTGTACTCAATGATATCTGCAACAATTCTCATTGAAGGTTTCGGTGGATATATATATGTATTTCTAACCATAAATTCCTTTAAAATGTCGTTCTGAATCGTACCTGAAAGCTGCTCTTGTTTAACCCCCTGTTCTTCTGCAGCAACAATATAAAAAGCCATTACAGGAATCACGGCACCATTCATCGTCATAGAAACAGAAACCTTATCCAAAGGAATGCCATCAAACAAAATCTTCATATCTTCAACGGTATCTATGGCAACCCCAGCTTTACCTACATCACCAACAACACGTGGATGGTCTGAATCGTAACCCCTGTGTGTTGCAAGGTCAAAAGCTACGGATAAACCCTGTTGTCCAAGCGCCAAAGCTTTTTTATAAAAAGCGTTAGACTCTTCAGCTGTTGAAAAGCCCGCATACTGCCTGATTGTCCATGGTTTAACTGTATACATGCTTGCCCTTGGACCTCTAATAAACGGTGGAAAACCTGGGAAAGTGTCTAAATACTCAAGCTCTTCTAAATCCCTAGCCGTATAGAGTGGATAAACATTAATACCTTCAGGTGATTGCCATATCAAATCATCAAATGTTTTATTTGCTCTTTTAGCTTCTTTATTAGCTGCCTTTCTCCACTCATCCATTGTGACTTTCTTAAACTCCATCGTCACCCTCCTGTCTGTTATAACTTTACCTTTATTTTACAAATCAATTACGAATATTGCAAACACAAAGAAAAATTTAGTTATAATTAACTAATTTACATATATCTCTTGCTAATTCATAAGCTGCCAAAGCATAATTAGCAGTACCATTATAGCTTTTTAAAACCCAAAAGTTTCTATAGGTTTTAAAGCACCTTATTTTACCTTTTGAGTTTTTTAAAACTAGAATGCCCTTCTCGTGAACGCATTTATTCAGAACCTTTACGATAGGTTTTCTCTTCTGCCACCCATGTTTCTTTAAAAAATTTGCAACACTAGCTACAGCATCTGACATTTCGTTAAGATTCAACCCATTTTTATTAAAATCTACTCCGTATCTATCTATATTTGAAGGCATAAATTGAGGAATCCCAATAGCACAGGTTATCGAACCCTTGACAGAAAAAGGGTTAATCTTGTGCCTATAGGTGTATATAATGTAGTTTTCAAGCTCGTATAAAAAATACTTCTTCCTTCTTGAGTACAAAGCAAGGCTGTATAAAGCATTCAAGCAATTGGTATTTGGCCTAACTCTCCCTAAATCTGTTTCTATACTCAAAATTGCAACAACAACACAAGGGTCAACTCCATAAATTTTGTAAACTCTCTCAAGCAAATTCTTATGAGATAGGAAAAACTTATAATCTTCATCAGCTCTCTCTTCGTTTGCAAACAATGGGACAAACCTATCAAAAGTCATGGTTTTTTCCTTTGCATTTGCCACGCGCAAGGCAAAGGCTTTAACTCTTGGAACAACCCTTGCATGGCTCAGCACATATTCTGTATACTCAATGGGTATGGAATACTTTGCATTGAGACTAATAGATACCAAATCTATATCAAAAGCGAGAGAGGTTTTTAGAAATAAAAGAATAAAG
>WFRG01000116.1 GCA_015486705.1 Hippea sp.
AGTTGTTTACAAAATTTGGCGTCGTTAACATTAAAAGGCGAGAGTATGCAAATGATGACAGACCAATAGAAGAGGGTTGTCGTTGTTATACGTGTAGGAACTTCTCGCGTGGTTACCTAAGGCACCTCTACAAGGCGCAAGAGCTATCCTTTTATACTCTGGCAACTATACACAACTTGTATTACTACATTAACCTTGTAAAATCGGCGCGCCTTGCTATACTTGAAGGTAGGTTTAAAAGCTTCAAAGACGACTTTTACAAAATGAGAGAAGAAGGTAAAAGTGATGAATGAGTTTTTAGAAAAGTTAAAGGATGCTTTTGGCGATAGGCTGATTTGTGTTGGACTGCACAACATAGGTGTTACATCGTTTTTAGAAAAAAACGGACTGGTTATCGTTCTTGACAAAACCGATCCGGATGACCTTTTGAAAGTGAAAAGGATCTACATGAAGTACAAAAAGAAGTATTCAACACCAATCGTTGTTGGGGAAAAATTCTTTGAGGATGCGGCGGATGTGTTCTGTATGGAGGTTTTGGAGCTGAAAGAAAATGGTGAAATAGTTTACGGAAAGAACATATTTGAGAATTTAGAGGTAAAGCCAGAAAATTTAAGAAAGCAGATAGAGTATGAGCTGAGAAGCAAATTACTTGTGCTAAAGGGTGCGTTCATCGATTTACCTTTGGATAGAAAAGTCATAGACAACATAGCTTACAGGTCAATGTACAACTTCCTTTTGATTTTAAGGAACTTGCTTAGGCTTAAAGGCAAATTAGTTAACGATGCAAGTCTTATCGAGGTATTCGAAGAAACCTTTGGTGTTAAATTGGATGCTTTTAAGGCGTTGAGGGATTCAGGAAAACTACCTTTGGATAAGCTCTTGCCCATTTTTAAGGACTATTTAAGAGAGGTGGAAACACTTGTTGAGATTTCGGATAAGATTCTTAGTTAGCCTTGCATTAGTATTTTTTGCCTTAACGGTTTACGCAAAAGACAATATACCGAAACCCGTTGGATACGTAAACGACTTTGCGCACATCTTAAACCCAGAAACAGTCAATAAGCTTAACAATATCCTGCTGGAGTTAAAGGAGAAGACAGGCGTTGAGTTTGCTGTAGTCACTATAAAAAAGTTGCAAAATAACGATATTTTTGACTATTCGGTTGAACTGTTTGAGAAGTGGGGTATAGGTGAGAAGGGTAAGGATAACGGTGTGTTATTCTTGGTGGATGTGGGTGATAGAAAGCTGAGAATCGATACGGGTTACGGTTTGGAAGGCATATTACCCGATGGATTGCTTGGTCGCATTAGGGATAGGTACACAATCCCGTATTTTAAGAAAGGGGATTACGATAAAGGTGTTCTAAACGGTGTTATGGCTATAGTTTCGGTAATTGCAAAAAACTACAATGTGAAAATTACTGGGAGTTTTAAACCAAAGCCAGCGAAGGTCAAAAAAGGGATCTCCTTGCTTGACATAATATTGATAATTGGCCTGATGCTTTTTGTATCACCGTATATCTTTCCGTTCTTTGTAGGCGGCGTATTGGGTGGATATAGATCCGATTGGGATAGCGGGCTCGGCGGTGGATTTGGCGGTGGACTTGGCGGTGGATTTGGTGGATTTGGGGGAGGTTCAACTGGTGGAGGAGGCGTTGGTGGAAGTTGGTAAAATGAGGAGGTATTGTTTATGAAAGCTGTTTTAGGTGTAATCGTTTTTATTCTCCTGCTTGTGATATCTGCGGGTTTGTATTACTACACAACATATAACAAACTCATTAGACTCCAAGAAGAGGTTCAAAAAGCGTGGAGCGATGTTGATGTTCAGTTGAAGAGAAGGGCAGATTTAATACCCAACTTAGTTAATACAGTTAAAGGCTATGCTCAACATGAAAAGGGTATTTTCGAATATGTAGCAAAAGCAAGGTCTCAACTCATAAATGCTAAAACACCTCAAGATGAAATTAATGCAAGTAATCAACTTGAAGGTGCAATTGGAAGGTTATTGATGATTGTGGAAAAATACCCTGAATTGAAAGCAAATGAGGAATTTACCAGATTAATGGATAACTTAGAGGGCACAGAAAATAGAATAGCCGTTGCAAGACAACGTTACAACGACATAGTAGCCCAGTACAATGCAGCTATAAAATCTATGCCGGCAAATATAATAGCAAATAAAATGGGCTTGAAACCAGCACCGTACTTTAAAGTGGTGAACAAACAGGAAAAGCAACCACCTAAAGTGAACTTTGGAAATGCGACATCACAATTGGTGATGGGGTTATGCGCCGCATAGCAATTGTATTTTTAGTGATCATACTTGTTTCTCCTTTGGCAGATGCGAGGTTTGTTCATTACAAACTCAGCAATGGGTTAAATGTTTATTTAGAAGAGGATCACTCGTTGCCGATAGTCAATGTAACGATACTCTACAAGGTTGGCTGTGTCGATGAGTATAACTCGATAACGGGCATCTCACACATGCTTGAGCACATGAACTTTAGGGGCTCGAAGCATTACAGAGACGGTTTTATCGACGATCTAACGATGAGATACGGCGGCATCAACAATGCCCAGACATCGTTTGATTTCACCGTTTACTTTACGACGATTTCAAAAAAGGCGCTAAAACAGGTTCTTGGCTTTTATGCGGATAACATGGATAACCTGATGTTGGATAAGCAGAAATTTTTAAAAGAGCGTAGTGTTGTCTATCAGGAGAGGCTGTGGAGAATAGACAACTCGGCAGATGGTTTTTTGTACTTTACGTTACATAACTTGGCGTATAAGGTCTCTCCCTATAGGTGGACGCCTATCGGCTTTGCATACGATATAAGACACTACACGATCGATGAGTTGAGAGACTATTACGAAAAGTACTATGCGCCAAACGATGCCGTATTGGTGATATCCGGCGATATAAATGCCAATACTGTTTTAAATTTGGTGAAGAGGCTTTTTGGCTCTAAAAAACCCAAGCCCATTGTTAGGCATATAACCAAAGAGCCTACGCAGTTGGGCAGAAGGATTGCTTACATTAAAAAACCTTCTGAATTTAAGAAGATAGCCATTGCTTTTAAGATTCCATCGATTAAAGACCAAAGGGACAGTGCGGTTTTGGATCTTATTACGTATCTTTTGTTCGGCGGAAAAACGGCTATTGCTTACGATGATTTAGTAAGAAAAAACCACGTTTTGGTGGATATAAGCGGGTGGAATGAAGGTAGAATTTGGGATAAGGGTTTGTATGAGATCTTTGCAGATATTCCAAAAAAAGAGGGATTTGAAGAGGCGAGAAGGTACATTTGGGATGAGATTGAAAGGATCAAACAGGGTGATTTTAGCCATGAGTTTCTAAAAGTGGCAAAAGAAAAGGCTGCAATGGACTATGCCCTGTCGAAGGAGACCTTGAGGGAAAGAAATATGAACGAGGCCTTTTATGCGGCCTTCAGTCTTTTGAATTATTACAACAACTATTTGAAGATCATTGACAACATAACGAAGGAAGATATAGAAAAGGTGGCAAATAAATACTTTATTCAAGAACACGAGACGGATGTTTATCTGTTACCTAAAAAGGGTGTTAAACCTGCTGTTAACATGAGGTTTAAGGGTAGCTTGCGATGAAGAGGATAATAGTTGCTGCTATTTTGATTTTTGTCTTTAGTTTAACATCACTTGCCTCAAATCTCGTTGATGGAAAACTAAAAAATGGCTTGGTTTATAGGATTTACAAGAGCTCTAATTTGCCCATTATAAGTGTGAATATAAAAGTTAAAGCAGGTAGTGTATTTGATCCTAAAGGCAAGTTCGGTGAGGCATACGTTGTTGGCAATGCATTGGAGAATTGTAACTCTCCAAAGTACAAGGCGGATAGGTTGAGGTTTTTGTTTGATAAATACGGTGTTGAAAGTGGCGTTTCTGTAAGCAAGGGATACATAACAATCACTGCAACCGCACTAAAGAAGAACATTGTGCCATTGTTTTGCCTGTTGCATGAGATATTAAATAGCAAATTTGATCAAAAAGGGATTGACTATGTAAAAAGAAACACTGTTAATGCAATAAAATCGCTTAAGAACGATAAGGATTACTTGGCCATTCACTCGGCGTTTGTTTCGCTTATTAAAGAAAAAAGCTATAACCACACATCGTTGGGCACTGTTGATGGTGTTAAAAACGTAA
>WFRG01000117.1 GCA_015486705.1 Hippea sp.
AAATAAATCAAAATAAATATAAATAATATTGATTTTTTCATTTATTCTTTAAAAATCAATTTTTCTCAAATTTACCATTATTTTTAGTAAAAATTTGACAAATATAGAGTGTTGTGATAATAAAATGTTGCTTTAAATTTAGGTAGAAGGGGGTTTGGTAAGTGGCTAATCACAAGTCTGCAGAGAAAAGGGCAAGGCAAAATAAGAAAAGATATATGAGAAACAAAGCCTATAGAACAAGGCTTAAAAACATTTTAAAGAAAACGAGGACGATGATAGAAACAGAAACGGATAAAGCAGCGTTAGAAACACAGCTCAAAGAAGCAGAAAGGGCAATAAGAAAGATTTGCTCAAAAGGCATAATTCATGAGAATAAGGCTTCTCGTTTGGTTTCCCGCCTTTATGAGAGATATCACAAGAAAGTTGCGCAGGCCTCTTAAAATTTGAGGTCTTGCGCTTTTTGTTGTTTTTAAGCTTTAAATAAGCTACTTATTTTCCCAAAAAGTCCGGTTTTTTTGTTTAAATCTATAAAATCAAAGAATTTATCCTTATCTAAAACCAGCACTACGCTATCTTCCAGTATCACTCCTATATCTAAGAACTTCTTAGCTTTTTCTTTTTCTATTCTGTCACCATTAAAAACAACCGTTGGGTCAACAATGACCATATTTTCTTGAATTTTGAAACCCTCTCTTTTTGTTTGGAATAGGTTTTTCCACATAAAACTTCCCCTGTGGTAGTAATCAAGCAGCGGTTTATCGATGAAGTAATCGGGCTTTTCGATTTTTGCCGTTTTGAAGTATTCTTCAAATATCTTTCTAGTTAAGTTCAGATAATCCCCGTTTTTTACGACATTCTCTTCGTTTTTGACCTGCTGTGAGAATCTAAACGAGAAGTCTTTGAACAAGGAATCATCAATTCCTTCTATAACTTCGCTAAAATAGTCATCAGTTTGAGATTTCTTGGTTTTATCAAAAGGTTTATTAATTTGTAGGTAGTAGATTCTTCTGATTATTTGCATATTTGCGTTGAACTCGGTGTTTGTTGTTGCTATTAAACATGGGTGCTTTCCGCTTAATGAATTTGTTATGCTTTTTACAAAACTCTCTCCTTTGGTAGCTGAAGCAGATGAGCTTGTAAAGTAGTCCTTTGTTATTTCGTCTATTAAGATGGGAAATATATTTTCTGAGAAGAAGTAATCCCTGACATTTGCTGGTTTTATATCTGTGTTATAGTGAAAATACCTGCCCTGTGTTCCAAGTAATCTGCTGATGAACTCAAGCAGGTGTGTTTTGCCTGTCCAAGCTTGACCGGCAATTACTAAAAACGGTGGTATATCAGATAATGCCGTATCCCTTCCCTTGTTTTTTGCATGTATCTGTCTGATTTTCCATACAAATGGTGAGCTGAAAGCATATAGTATTGCCTCAAAAACCCTCTGCTTGGAATACAATTTTTTGCTACCGATGGTGAATTTTTCATATGCCTCAACAAACATATTTATTTTCTTTATAAAAGTTATTATTATTTCTTCGTCGATTGGTTTTGAATACTGCTCGAAGGAGTCAGTTTCACCATTACCTATATAAAGCATATCATTTGTTTCGTTGTAAACAACTTCTCTTCTTAAGTCTAATTCATCAGATTTCTTACTAAGCCGTGTTATCTTAACCGATATAAGTTGCTGTTTCTTAGGGATTTCTCTGGGTGACACCAGCAAAACCCCTTTTTTGGTTCTTTTAGTTAGTGTGTTTATTATATCTTTGCTATTTGTTAAGTATTCTTTTTTGTATTCCACCATATCTGTTTCTACATTGCTTTCGTTCATCAATTCCTCTAATGCTTGGGATGAAACACCGGCGATACTCAATTTGCTTAAATTTTCTTTCAGTAAGTCTAATGCTGTGTTTGTTGAGAATACCTGTATTGTAGTTTTATTTTCTTTTTTGAGCCTTTCTGGCACATAATCTATGGATTCAGACCATATATGTTCAAACCTATCAATCATGAGTTTTACTAAATCTGGATTGTATGTCTCATCGTATGCGATAACCTCTTCAAATTGGTTTTTTCCAGACAGTGCTTTTTGGGTTAAATTGGCAGAACCCATAATTGCCCGTATTTTTTGGTCATTTTTCAGTATAAATAGCTTAGAGTGAATGGTTATGCCCAATTTGCTATATCTAACCTGTATTTCGTTGTTTTTAATCTTGTCTATGATTTCCTGTGGGAGCGATTTAAAAAATTCAAACTGGGGTTCGGGGTTTATTAAGTTGAATTTATCATTTATGTCGTTGTCTTCTATGCCAATTATGAGTTTTACTTCTTGAAATCCGTGCTTCGTGACGAAGTCGAAGAAAAATTTTGGTGACGATACGAAGGTTATAGCTAATAGCTCACGAAACCCGCCAAACAGGGCATCTATGTTTTTTTCGAATGGTTTATCGTTTAGAATAACATTTAAATATTTGACTTTCTTTGTGGTTTTCAATATATCCATCTTCAATCCTTCGCAATTAAGTTAATCGTTATTTATTGTAAAGTTCAAAAGAAGCCAAGGCAAATGTTTTGCTGCCATTGTTCAGGAATATAGTTTTCCAAAGGCTGCTATTGAGTCTTTTAGAGAAGAAAGCTTTTCCCTTGTATCTTCCACTGTTTCCAGCACTATGTCATTTATCGCTAAGCCTTCTTCGTTTTTTATCTGAGATTTAACCTCACCCCATGGGTCGTATATTGTAGAATGACCCCCTATTTCCCATTTGTCACTTAATCCAACTCCATTGGAAGTGAGAAAGAAAAATTGGTTTTCTATAGCCCTTGCCCTACTTAAAACCAGCCAATGGTCAAGGCGGATTTTAGGCCAAATAGCTGGGCTTAGATGTATTAGCGCTCCGGCAAAGCTTGATCGCCTAAAGATCTCTGGGAATCTTAGCTCATAACATATGCTAACCCCAAATGTAGTGTCTAAAGCTTTAAATGTATTTTTTTGACCTAAGTCTCCTTTGTCGAAGTATTTGTCTTCACCTGTAAGTCCAAACAGCATCATTTTTTTGTATGAGAAAACTACCCCACCGTTTAAAATAGCATAAAAGGTGTTAAAAACCTTATCAGATTTTGAGCTATCCGTTATGTATGTCCCGCAAACCATAATATCTTTAGACAATTTTTTGATTTCTTCCAATATTTGTGGAGTGGTGGTGGATAGGTCTTTTAATTTTTTGAAAGGAAATCCCGTTGTCCATACCTCTGGCAGAAGTATGAGTTTGCACCCTTCGTCTTTTGCCTGCTTTATCAAGTTTTCGCCTCTCTTAAAATTTCTATCAACGTCTCCAGGTGAGACATTTAACTGCCCAACAGCAACTTTCATAAATCACCCCACATTGATGTAATTAAGCCTTTTCTCCCATTTGTAGTTCATAATTTTCAGCAACCCTTCGCTGAAAGGATAACCTTTTTCAATCAGCGTTTCAATATCACCTTTAACGCTTTTTATCAATTCTTTGTCTTTTATAATATCTGTGTATACAAGGTCTCTGCCATGTTGCTTTACTCCTAAGATTTCTCCTGAGCCCCTCAGCTTAAAGTCCAT
>WFRG01000118.1 GCA_015486705.1 Hippea sp.
ATGCCTAAAACCTTGCTCATGTGAATTATCTCTTTAACCAATGCTTTAACCTTTACATTCTCCATCATCTCCCTAACAAAGCTAATGTCTATCTTTATGGCATCCACAGGCAGCTTATGTATGTAGCTTAGGGAAGAATAGCCCGTTCCAAAGTCATCAATCATAATTCTAAAGCCCATCTTTTTAAGTGAAAACAGCATGTCTTTGGCTTTTTCTATATCCTTTGAAAATATTCTTTCTGTCACCTCCAGTGTCAGGTATGGAATAAATTGTTTACTTACCATTTTAAGCAAGTCCACTGTTCTTCCAAAGTTTAAATTCTCCATTGATAGGTTAACGCCCAACGGCACTAAAGATCCAGTCTCTTCCCTTATGCGTAATAAATACCTAACTACATGGTCAAGCAAATATCTTTCAAAATCCATGAGGTAGTATGAACTTTCAAGAAACTCTATAAATTCGCCAGGATAAATCATACCTCTGTGCGGGTGTTCAATCCTAACTAACGATTCAAACTCAGCTATGCTTTCATCGACACTTCTATAGATTGGCTGCAAATGAAAGGTAAAATAACCCATCTGCAGGGACTCTGCAATCAACCTCTGAACTTCAAAATCCCTCTGTATCAGTTGATTCATTGCTTCGTTAAAAAATCTAAAATTGCCCCTACCTTGCTTTTTCGCTAAGTTTACGGCGGTATTTGCGTTTGAAATTAGGCTTCTCAATTCGTCTTTTTCTGAAACTTCATGTACTGCAACACCTATATTTATCCCTATATCAATACTTTGATTATCAGTCTGTATAGGGTCTTTGAAATCATCTATGATATTTCTTACCACTTCTTCTATTCTTCTCAAATCATCAAAAATAACAAATAGAACAAACTCATCATCTCCCAGCCTGCCCACAATTTTGTTTTTGCCAAGCAACCTTTGCCCGATTTCTTTTAAAATCCTATCCGCAGTGTAGACACCGTATATTTTGTTAACCCTGTTAAAATCGTAAATATCAATAACCAAAACGGCATAGTTTATACTTTCTGCCTCTATGTTCTTAAGCGTCTCCTCGCATTCTCGTATAAAGCCCTCGGTATTCAGAAGGTCGGTTAATTGGTCGTAGTATTTAAACTTTCTAACCTGCTCTTCCAAATACACCTCGCGGCTTAAGTCCTTGGAGATGGCAATAAAATGTGATATGTCCCCGTTTTTCTTAACAGGGACAATCGTGTGATAGAGTTGATAGTAATCACCTTTCTTTGTTTTGTTTATTATCACGCCCTTGTAGATTTTCCCAAGCAAGATAGTCTCCCAAAGAGATTTGTAAAACTCTTCATCGTACTTGTCAGATTTAAAAATCGATGGCTTGCTGCCCAAAATTTCACTTATATCATAACCAGAGATTTTAGAGACAGCATCATTTGCATACAGTATCACACCGTCCACGTCTGTTACCAAAACCCAATCCGTTGACGACTTTATGCCCTCATAGAATATGTTCTTAAAGGTTAGGTCTTTTAAATTTGACAAAAAGAAGTTCATATCAAGCTGCATCTCTTCTAAAACTGGCATGATGTAATCATCGAAAAAGTAGGGTATTGAGGAGTAAAGGCATACTGCACACTTATATTCGCCGTCCTTTTTGACTGGGATATAACAGACAGATTTAAACCCCTGGCTTAGCAGAGCTTCCCTGTATGGTTTTATCTCTTCATCATTTAAAACGTTCTTAACAATTTTTATCTTTCCATCCCTCAAAGAAGAATAAACCGGCGCAGGATTGCCATTTTCTATAGATTTTTCGACTGCTTTGACGGCGTATTCAACGTGCTTGCTGATTCCAGAATATGCCAAAACCTTTATTGTGTTTTCTTCAAATTCCAAAGCCCAGACAAGCTCTAAATACTTTATTTTTACAAGCGTTTCACATATCTCTTCAAAGAACTTTTCCATATCAACATTGTGAATTATAGACCTGTTTATTGCACTCAGCATTCTATAGAAACTGCTAAAAATAGCCCGTTTTGTCATATCAACCAAATGTAAAACACTTATCTCTTTCCCTTCATACGTTAAATTCTCTAAAAACAAATCTGTAACTTTTACGCCACCTTGAGATGTCGACACCTCTATATCTTTATACAGCGCGCCTTCCCTTTTTTTAATCGAGGCAACTATATGTTCTAAATCTGGAGTGCGGAAAATTTTCTCTAAAGGAAAATTGTAAAGGTTTTTCTTATCAAAACCCAAAACAGAGGCAAATTCATCTGTGGCTTCTAAAATGTTACTTGCACTTACAATGGCTAAAGCAACGTGATTGTTGCGGAGTAAAAAAGCATTTACAAGGTTAACGTCATTTTCCATTTAATATCCACCCCCCCCCCGAATTATTCCACATAATTTAAATTTAACACCGAATTAAGAATTTGTAAAGTTCTTAATACCAAAATAGTCTCTCTTTATCTACCAAAATAAAATACAAGCTAAAAATTTTTTCTAATTCACAAAAATACCTTGACAATCCAAACAAGTGAATTAATTTTTCCATGTGTCAGTTTTCTATTGTTTGAGTTAAAGGATTGTCAGAAAAACTAAAACAGTTAAATGGACTGGCTGAGGCAGATGTGAAAGTCTTACAAATGGGAGATTTAAAAGTAATAGCACTCTTCAAAAGATTAAAACCCAACATAAGGG
>WFRG01000119.1 GCA_015486705.1 Hippea sp.
GTGAGAGAGCTTTGGAACTTGGATTGAAAGAGCTTTTACACATTCTTGATCCAAAGGATTTGAAAATCAGTGGCGAATATAAGATTTCTGGTTTTTCCATTGATTCAAGGACTATCAAGAGGGGAGAGGTCTTTGTTGCTTTAAAGGGCGAACGATTCGATGGTCATGGATTTGCGAATGATGCTGTTGAAAAGAGTGGCACTTTTGCCATTGTGGAGAGGTCTGTTGAATGCCCGCATATTTTGGTTGATGATACGTTAGAGGCATTAAAAAGGATTGCGGCATACAATTTGAAAAAAAGCGGAGCAAAATCGATTGCCGTTGTTGGTTCTGTGGGTAAGACGACAACAAAGGAACTTTTGGCCGATGTGCTTTCCTGTAGATTTGGGGTGTGCAGAAGTTATGCCAATGAGAACAACATTATTGGCGTTTGTAAGACACTTTTGAGGTTGAATGATGAGGATTTTTGTGTTGTCGAGGTGGGTGTCAATAAGCCCGGTGAAATGGAAGAGATAGCAAGCTTTTTCAAGCCCGATGGCGTTTTGTTTCTCAATGTTTCGCGTGTTCACCTTGAATTCTTTGGTTCCGTTGAGGGCGTGCTGAAAGAGAAAAGAAAAATAGTTCATGATGGGGCATTGCTTGTGTACAATGGTGGTGATGAGCTTTTGTCGGAAGCTTTTAAGGATAGAGACAATAGCTTTTGTTTTTCCTTTAATAACAACTGCGATTTTGAGGCTCGAAAAGAAGGTGATTTTTTAGTTGTCAATTTAAAAGAGAAGAAAATAAGCTTGCCGCTTAGGGATGAGATTAATCCGCTGTCTGTACTCGCCTCTTTTTCTTCTGCTTGTGCGTTTGGTGGTGACATTGAAGAGGACTGTGCGAAATTTGTATATAGCAGCTTTGAGCCTGTAGGCTATAGGATGAGAAAAACCATGCTCGGTTCGACGCTTGTTATTCTTGACTGTTACAACGCCAATGTCGATTCGATGAAATACGCCATTGATGTTTTGTTAAGGCATAAGGGCAAAAAGCTTGCCGTTTTGGGCGATATGCTTGAACTTGGTAATTACAGTGAACAGTTGCACAGGGAGGTTGGCGTATTTTTAAGGGGTAAGGGAATAGATGTTGTTACGATTGGTAAGGATGCAAGGTTTATTGGTGATGAGATGGGAGAGGGGTTTTTAAAGCATTTTGCAGAAAGGTCGGCTATAGTAGATTTTTTAAAAAGAGAGATCAAACATTACGATGTGGTTTTGTTTAAGGCATCAAGGGGAATGAGGTTAGAAGAAATATATGAGGCGGTGAAAGTGTAATGCTTTACTACATTTTTTATGAAAAACTGATTCATCTCTTCTCGCCATTCAACGTTTTTCACTACATAACCTTTAGGTTGATCATGGCATCTCTGACGTCTCTGTTTGTTTCCCTTTGGCTCGGAAGGGTGCTTATTCCTGTTTTGAAGCGCTTGCAAATAAAGGATCAGTTTAAGGGTTTTGAGCCTGATAGCCACAAGAAGAAGAGCGGGACGCCCACAATTGGCGGTTTGATAATATGGGGCGGTTTCTTTAGTTCTGCTTTGCTGTGGATGAGGTTTGATATTAGGATAAATTGGATTGTCCTATTTGGCGTGTTTCTCTTTGTGATGATTGGTTTTTTGGATGACTTTTTGAAGGTTAAGAGGGGCAAGAACAACGGCTTGAAAGCAAAGAGCAAGTTTTTAATGCAGATTTTGGCTGCCTTTTTGGTTGCTTACATGATCTTTGAGTACGACAGAGGAGTGAATCTATGCGCTGGCTGTGTTTATATTCCATTTGTAAAAAACGGCGTCTTGAACCTGGGTTTGTTTTACATCGCTTTTGCCGTTTTTGTTATTGTTGGAACGTCCAATGCCGTTAACTTGACAGACGGTCTGGATGGTCTTGCAACGGGTCCTTCGCTTACTACGATAATGCCTTTGATTGTGTTTTCTTACATTTCTGGAAATGTCATTTTCTCTCACTATTTGCACCTTCCATACATAGCAGGCGTCGGCGAATTGAGTGTGTTGCTTTCTGCTTTGGCCGGCTCTTTGCTTGGCTTTTTGTGGTACAACTGTTATCCAGCCGAGATATTCATGGGTGATACAGGTTCTTTGGCAATTGGTGCTATGCTTGGCATTGTGGCAATTGCCATAAAAGAGGAAGTGGTTTTGGCTATAGCTGGTGGTATTTTTGTAATGGAGACGCTATCTGTGATTATTCAGGTTACAAGCTACAAAACAAGGGGGGAGCGCGTCTTTAGGATGGCGCCCATTCATCACCATTTTGAATTGAAAGGGTGGCCAGAATCGAAGGTCATTGTTAGGTTCTGGATTATATCCCTTGTTTTGGCCTTATTGTCTTTGACGGCTTTAAAATTGAGGTAAAGATGACCGTTGCCGTTTTGGGTTTTGGAAAGAGTGGGCGGGCCGCCTACAGACTTCTCAAAAGAAAGGGATACGATGTAGAGGTCTTTGACGATAGGGCAGAAGAAACCAACGAAAAAGGTTTCTTTTTTGGTAAAAAGGCTCGAGTTTTCTTTGATAGAAACTATGATTTTGTCGTTACGAGTCCTGGCATAAAGCCATCGCATGAGTTTATTCAATCGGCGCTTGAAAGGAAGATAGAGGTCATAAGCGAGCTTGAGCTTGCAAGCAGGTTTGCAAAAAAGCCCATTATAGCGATAACGGGTACAAATGGGAAGACGACAACGGTTAAGCTGATTGAAAATATTTTGAATGCCTCTGGTTTTAAGGCTTTGGCATGTGGAAACTATGGCGTGGCGTTTAGCGATGTTGTGGATGAGAATGTGGATTTCTTTGTGGTTGAGGCAAGTAGCTTTCAACTTGAGTTTACGAAGGATTTTAAGCCTTTTGTTGCGGCTATTTTGAATATTGACTTTGACCATTTGTATTGGCATGGGAGTATGGAAAACTATGTAAATGCAAAGAGGAAGATCTTTAGAAATCAGGGTGAATGTGATTACTTTTTGAAGAACGATGATGGTAGCTACATCTTTGACGGTAAGTCCAGACTCCTCGTTATTTCGAAAAAGGATGAGAATGCCGATACGTATGTAGATATTAACAGTGTGGTTGTAAACTTTAAAAAACAGTTTATAATAGACAAAACGCGGTTGTTTGGACTGGGTAATTGGGAAAATATTGGATTTGCTGCACTGATTTGTTCTGTTTTAGGTGTTCAAGAGAAAACAATTAAGGAGGTGGTGGGTGAAATGAGCAATTTAGAGCATAGAATTGAGTATGTTACAGAGATTGACGGTGTGAAGTTTTACAACGACTCTAAAGCTACAAACTTGGATGCTGTGGAGAATGCCTTAAAATCGTTTGAAAAAAAGAAAAACATCGTTTTGATTCTCGGTGGAAAGCATAAGGGCGAATCATATGCAAGGCTCTTGCCGCTTTTAGAGGAGTACGTTAGGGCTATTGTGGTGTACGGTGAAGATAGGAAACAGGTTCTTCAAGAGATAAGTGAGTTTAACCCAATGCCATTGCCCGCCATAAATATATGGGGTGTTGTAAGGGGAGCTTTTGAAGTTGCGTATAAAGGCGATGTGGTTCTATTTAGCCCTGGTGGTTCAAGTTGTGAGCCATACAAGAATTTTGAGGAGCGAGGGGAGGATTTTAAAAAGGAGGTTCTTAAATTCAAAGAAGAGTATGACGCAGCGCCACTCGTTTAAGCCCTCATTTATACTTATACCATTTTTTTTTCTATTGGGTATTGGCATCGTTGAGGTGTGGTCATCTTCTTATTATTTTGCATATAGGAAATTTGGGAACCCGAATTTCTTTTTAAAAAGGGAAGTTGTTTTTGTATTGCTTTCTTTGTTGTCGGCTTTAATATTTTCCCGTTTTGACTATAGGATTTTAAAGAAGTTTTCCATATATTTTGTTGTTGTCTCAATCTTTTTGCTTGTTCTTCTTCATGTGGATGGTGTTAACGTAAGAGGTGCGGTAAGGTGGCTAAAAATTGGTGGGCTTATGTTTGAACCTTCTGGATTTGCTAAGCTCGCTATTTTGATTTATATGGCTGACTTTATCTCACGTAAGCACAATTACAGAACGGATATGGCACGGGGAATTATGCCTATAGCTTTGGTCTCTGGTGTGATTTTTATGCTAATTGCTTTGGAGCCCGACGTTGGCACAGCTATCCTTGTTGGTTTGACGTTTTTAGGGACAATTTACGTTTTTGGTTATAAACTTAAACACATCTTACTTCTTGTTTTTCCCATTGTTTTAGTCTCTGCGTTGATAATTTATGCCTATCCAGAAAAGCTTCAAAGGGTTATTAATTTTTTTGTTACGGATAAAGTCAACTATCAAGTTGAACATGCACTTGTAGCTTTAGGCAGTGGAGGACTATTTGGTGCAGGGCCTGCGAAGGGCATTTATAAAAGCTTGTTTGTACCTGATTCATACAACGATTTTATAATGGCGGGGATTGGTGAAGATTTTGGTTTTTTTGGGGTGCTGTTGGTAATTGTTCTCATGGTTTCTGTTTTGTACTCCATTTTTACACTCTCAAGGCATTGTAAGGATAGTTTTGGAAAGGCTTTTAGTTTCGGTGTTGGTTTTATGCTTTCTTTAGAAGCTTTGATGAATCTGTTTAGTGTTTTTCACTTGATGCCCCCAAAGGGTATAACTATGCCTTTTTTAAGTTATGGAGGAACGAGTTTGTTGGTACAGGGTATTATGATTGGAATAGTGCTTAGCGTCTATAGATACTGTGAGCTTGGGTGATGGAAAAAAAACTCAATTATCTGTTTTGTAGAAAAACGTACAATATATACGTTTTAAGGCATCCGGAGGTTGAAAATTGCGAAGAAAACGTGTTTAATGGGAGTATAGATGTTGACTTGTCTTCAAAAGGATATAAACAGGCAGATGAGTTGTTTGAGTTTTTCAAAAGTAAAGAAATAAGGCGTGTGTATACATCTCCACTAAAGCGGTGTATGGTAGTTGCAGAAAAGTTCAAAGATATATGCGATGTGA
>WFRG01000120.1 GCA_015486705.1 Hippea sp.
CTTGATCCATTGGGTATACTGAATAGGGATTGTATAACTGTGACGGGTAAGATGATCTATGAAAACTATAAAGATGCACGCGTTTACAGAGATGAGGTTATAAGACCATTGGATAAGCCCTACTATCCAAGGGGTGGTTTGACGATCCTAAAGGGCAACCTTGCACCGGATGGTGCAGTATTGAAGCAATCTGGCGTTGATACATCGATGAACAAGTTTGTGGGCCGTGCAAGGGTGTTTGATAGCGAAGAAGAGGCTTTGAAGGCAATTTTTGCCAAAGACATACACAAGGGCGATGTTGTTGTGATAAGGTACGAGGGGCCTGCTGGTGGGCCTGGCATGAAAGAGATGTTGCAGCCCACATCTGCCATAGCTGGCATGGGCCTTGACAAGGATGTGGCTTTAATAACAGATGGAAGGTTTTCTGGAGCGACAAGAGGGTTGTCTGTTGGACATATATCACCTGAGGCAGCAAGAGGTGGATTGATTGGGTTGATAGAGGAGGGTGATAAAATTGAATTTGATGTTGAGAAAAAAAGTATGAATTTGCTTGTGGATAGAGAGACAATTGAAGAAAGAAGAAAGAACTTCAGACCCAAACCACCAAAGATCAATACGGGATGGCTTAAGAGATATGCAAAATTGGTTGGTTCTGCGTCTAAAGGAGCTGTGTTTGAAGATTAATTTTTGAGGAGGAAAAGAGTTGGAAAAGTACAATCCAGCAGAGATTGAGATAAAGTGGCAGAAGATTTGGGAAGAAAGAAAAGTATTTAAAGCTAAGGATTTTGACGATAAAAAGCCTAAGTTTTATCAGCTTGAGATGTTTCCTTATCCGTCAGGTAGAATTCACATGGGGCATGTGAGAAACTACTCTATAGGAGATGCTATAGCTCGTTATAAGATGGCTCAGGGATACAACGTCTTGCATCCTATGGGTTTTGATGCTTTTGGATTGCCCGCTGAGAACGCAGCAATAAATAACAATACACACCCAGCCAAGTGGACATACTCGAACATCGATTATATGATAAAGGAACTTAAGAGATTAGGTTTCTCTTATGATTGGGATAGGCTTGTTGCTACATGCGATTCTGATTATTACAAATGGGAGCAAAAAATATTTATTGAGATGCTTGAAAAAGGAATGGTTTATCGTTCTAAAAGCACGGTTAACTATTGCCCTTCATGTAAGACTGTTCTTGCCAACGAGCAGGTTGAAGATGGAAAATGCTGGAGATGCGGCAGTGAGGTTATCCAGAAAGAGATGGACGAGTGGTTCTTGAAGATTACAGATTATGCTGATCAACTACTTGATGATATGAAGCTTATTGAGGATGGGTGGCCTGAGCGTGTTTTGGTTCAGCAGAAGAATTGGATAGGAAAATCTAAGGGTGCTTTTATAAAGTTCAAAATCAAGGGTAAGAACGATTATTTAGAGGTCTTTACAACACGTCCAGATACATTGTTTGGTGTTACTTTTGTCAGTATTGCACCTAATCATCCAAAATTGGTAGAGCTTGTTAGTGAAGAATATAAGGATAAAGTTGAAGCCTTTGCAAAAGAGTTTAACAAGGCGGGCAGGGACTTCTCTAAAGAAAAAGAGGGCGTATTTACCGGTGTTTATCTAATAAATCCCGTAAATGGTCAGGAAGTACCGCTTTATGCTGCTAATTTCGTCTTAATGGAGTACGGAACAGGCGTTGTTATGGCTGTTCCTGGCCATGATCAGAGGGACTTTGAGTTTGCAAAGAAGTACAATTTACCGATAAAGAAGGTTATCCATGCCGAGGGCCTTTCTGATAACGCAGATGGGTGGAAAGAGGCATATACAGAGCCAGGAGTGCTTGTAAATTCAGAGCAGTTTAACGGTATGAACAATGAGAATGCCAAGTGGGAAATCGTTAAGTGGCTTGAAGGGAAGGGTTTAGCTCGTGTAGGCTATCAATACAGGTTAAGGGATTGGAATGTTTCAAGACAAAGGTACTGGGGTGCGCCTATACCCGTTATCTACTGCCCAAACTGCGGTATTGTGCCTGAGAAAATAGAGAATTTGCCCGTGAAATTGCCTGAGAATGTAGAGATCACAGGTGAGGGTGGCTCACCACTTGCCAAGGTTGATGCGTTTGTCAATACAAAATGCCCCATCTGTGGTGCCGATGCGAAGAGGGAAACAGATACATTTGATACGTTTATTGAGTCTTCTTGGTACTTTTTGAGGTACTGTTCGCCGAAATACGATAAGGACATATTCGATAAAGAAAAGGTCGAGTATTGGATGGATGTTGATCAATATGTTGGTGGTATTGAACATGCCGTAATGCACCTGCTATATGCTCGCTATTTCACAAAAGTTTTGAGAGATTTGGGATATGTGGATTCTACAGAGCCGTTCAAGAGACTCCTCACTCAGGGTATGGTCATAAAAGACGGCGCGAAGATGAGCAAATCCAAGGGTAACGTTGTTGACCCTGATGACATAATCAATCAGTACGGTGCTGACACAGCAAGATTGTTTATACTGTTCGCAGCGCCACCAGAAAAGGACCTTGAGTGGTCTGATGAGGGTGTTGAAGGCGCTTATAGATTTTTAAATAGGCTTTGGAGACTGATTTACACTTACAAAGATTTAAGAAGCGGAGATGTTAGTATAAACACGGATAGGTTGAGGGATTTGAATTACCATATAAACTACACGATAAAGCGAGTGACGGATGATTTTGAAGCATATCATTTTAACACAACAATTGCAGCTTGCATGGAATTTGTGAACTACTTATACGACTTTAAACCAGGGACGAAAGATGAGAAGAAGCTTTACGCTAAAGCACTGGAGATTCTTTTGAAATTATTGAATCCGATTGTTCCACACATCGCAGAGGAATTGTGGAGTTTGATGGGGCACAATACTCTGTTGGCAGAAGAGAAGTGGCCTGAGTATGATGAGAAAGCTACAGTTAAAGATGTAGCTGTTATTGCAATAACAGTCAATGGTAAATTGAGGGATACGATTGAATTCCAACGTGGAGCAAACGAGGATGAGGTTTTTGGAAAGGCTATTGAAAGTCTTAAGATAAAAAGGCATGTGGATGGAAAAGAGATTGTTAAGAAGATATTTGTTAAAGATAAGCTTTTGAATATTGTGGTTAAGTAATGAAAAAGTTTACTTTAGTTTTGCTGTTTTTTGTGCTTTATGGTTGCAGTTATAGTTTTGTTGGTCAGAATAACTCACTGTCAGGTGGCATAAAGAGACTTTTTATTGCAAATGTTGTTAATTCCACAACAGAACCCAATCTTCAGGTATATTTGAAGAACGATCTTGTCAGTGTGTTTGATTTGGATAGAAGGGTAGCAGTTGTGGGTAGTATGGATCAGTCGGACGGTGTTTTAAAGGTTGAGGTTACAGGATACTCTGTTAATCCGATTTCCTACTCTTCTTCCGGTTTTGCAAGCAGATACAGGTGCGCAGTTGTTGTTAGATTGGGGTTGCTAAATTCAGAGGGTAAAACTATTGAGAACAAGACAGTTGAGAGTTACCAAGATTTTAGTGCTCAAAGTGATGTTGACGCTACAGAAAAGGCAAGGGAAAGCATATCTAAGGATGTTTTAAAGGATTTGGCTTTAAAGATTAGAGATGCCCTGTTTGTGAATTTTTGATATGTACTTTCTTGTTAGGTGGGCTATAAATACGATAGCATTGGGTATAGCTGTTTTAATTGTGAAAGGTACCGCTGTTAGTGGCATATTTTCACTTGTAATAGCAAGCCTAGTAATAGGTTTTTTGAATGCATCTTTAAAGCCCATTATGCTTGTTTTAACCTTGCCGCTAAACATTTTGACTATGGGTATGTTTACGCTTGTAATTAATACAGTTATGATTTTAATAACTTCCCAGGTCGTTAGAGGATTTGATGTTGCAAATTTTTGGGCTGCTTTTACAGCATCAATTTTAATGAGTATAGTAAGCTTTTTGTTAAATATATTTGTAAGTAGCGGGAGAGAGGCATGAATAAAATCCCTCCTTTGGAAATTCAAGAGTTAAAAGCCAATATACCCATAATTCAGGGTGGTATGGGTGTTGGCATTTCCCTATCTGGCCTTGCTGGAGCAGTGGCCAAGACCGGTGCGATTGGTGTTATTTCTGCTGCCGAGATTGGTATGATATATGAAGATGAGTTTATGAAAAATCCCCAAGCCACCGACAGAAGGGCATTGAAAGATGAGATATTAAAAGCCAAAGACATTGCAAATGGTGGTATCATAGGTGTCAACATAATGGTTGCAATGAGCGAGTTCTTTGAATTGTGTGAGGTTGCTATAGATACTGGTGCAGATATTATCTTTGCTGGTGCGGGACTGCCTTTGGAAATTCCTTATGTAAAATTGAGGAGATCAAAAACTAAGTTTGGTGTGATTGTATCTTCATCTCGAGCAACGACGTTGATATTTAGATATTGGGATAGGCATTATAAAGATATTCCTGATATTGTTGTAGTTGAGGGGCCAAAAGCCGGTGGTCATTTGGGTTTTAAGCCAAAGCAGATAGACGACCCTAATTTTGCTCTTGAAAAAATAACGCCGCCTGTTATTGAAGCTGTTAAGCCGTTTGAAAAGAAGTATGCTAAAGATGTTCCTGTTGTAGCTGCAGGCGGCATATACACAGGTGAAGATGTATACTACTTTATGAATGAAGTTGGTGTAGATGGCGTTCAGATGGCAACACGCTTTGTTGCAACCCATGAATGCGATGCTGACATAAAGTTTAAGGAAGCTTATATTAAAGCTAAGAAAGAGGATGTAGTTATAATAAAAAGCCCTGTTGGTATGCCAGGTAGGGCGATTAGGAATAAGTTTTTAGAGGATGTGGAGAAGGGCAAGAAGCAGCCGTTTAAGTGTCTGTGGCAGTGTTTGAAGGGATGCGATTATAAGCACGCACCTTATTGTATTACCCAGGCTTTGATTAATGCACAAAAAGGTAGATTTGCAGGTGGTTTTGCGTTCGCAGGGGCAAATGTTTATCGTGTTGATAAAATAGTTTCTGTGCAAGAATTGATTAATGAGCTTGTAGAAGGATATTTAAAGACTGCCAAACTGAATACCTGAAGATAAAATAAATAAGGATAGGTGTACATATGGACAAAAATGAAAAAATAAGGAATGTGGCTATTATTGCGCATGTGGATCATGGTAAAACCACTCTTGTGGATGCCATGCTCAAGCAGAGTGGACTGTTTAGGGAGAATCAGGTAGTCCAAGAGAGGATTTTGGACTCGATGGACCTTGAGCGTGAGCATGGTATAACGATAAGAGCCAAGAACTGCGCTGTAAATTTCGGAGGAGTTAAAATAAATATCGTTGATACGCCTGGACATGCCGATTTTGGTGGTGAGGTGGAGAGAGCTTTGTCAATGGTAGATGGAGCATTATTGCTTGTGGATGCCGCAGAGGGTGTTTTGCCGCAAACGAGGTTCGTTGTAAAAAAAGCTTTAAATAGAAAACTGCCCATAATTGTTATACTAAACAAAATTGATAGAAAGGATGCTCGTCCAGATGAGGTTTTGAATGAGATATACGATTTGTTTATAGATTTGGATGCTAAAGAAGAACAGCTGGATTTTCGATACTTTTATTGCGTTGCAAAGGAAGGTAAGGTAAAGAAAGACTTAAACGACGATTTCACTGATCTTACTCCCATTTTTGAGGCTATTTTAGACAATGTAAGTCCTCCTGAGATTGAAAGCGGTAAACCTGTACAAATGCAGGTAAGCGATGTGTCTTACTCTGATTATCTTGGTAGGCTTGCAATAGGCAAGGTTTTGAACAGTCCTTTGAGAAAAAGTGATGAACTAATGTTGATTAATAGAAAGGGTGATAAATTTCCTTTTAAGATAGCTCAACTTCAGGTATATGAAGGACTTGCTTTAAAGGGTGTTGATAAAGTTGAACCTGGAGACATAGCCATTGTTGCCGGCGATGTGCCTTCTATAACAATCGGTGATACATTAACGAGGAAGGATTATCCGTATTCACTGCCAGATATGAAAATAGATGAGCCTACAGTTTCTATGATGTTTGGCATAAACACATCTCCCTTTGCTGGCAGGGAAGGTTCTATTGTGCAGATGAACAGAATCAAGGATAGGTTATGGCTTGAGGAGAAGCGTAATGTGTCAATAAGGGTTGAAGAAACAGATAACCCTGATAAAGTTATTGTGAAGGCAAGAGGTGAGCTGCAACTTGTAATCCTGATTGAGGCCATGAGAAAGGAGGGGTTTGAGCTAACCGTTGGCAGGCCACAGGTTATACTTAAAAAAGAAAACGGCAAAATTCTTGAGCCCATCGAGCATCTGTTTATCGACTGCAATGAGGAGTTTATGGGTGTTGTAACGAGCAAGCTACAAACAAGAAAAGCCAAATTGATAAATCTTATAAATAAGGGTTCAGGACGTGTGCGGCTTGAGTTTATTGTGCCAACGCGCGCTATCATTGGTTTTAGGGATGAGTTTTTAACAGACACAAAAGGCACGGGCATTATGAATAGTTACCTTGAAGGCTATGATGAATTTACAGGAGAGATCAAGAGTAGGTTTAGTGGTTCTTTGGTGTCAGATAGAGAGGGTGTTGCGACGGCCTATGCTTTATTTAACCTTGAGCCACGCGGCAGATTGTTTATCAGGCCTGGAGATAAGGTTTACGAAGGTATGATAATTGGTGAACACAATAGAGAAAATGATTTGGATGTCAATCCCACAAAGGAGAAAAAGCTGTCCAATATGAGAGCAGCAGGTAGGGATGATAACATCATACTTGCGCCAGTTATGCCGATGAACTTGCAGAAGGCTGTTAATTTTATAAAGGATGATGAGTATGTGGAGGTGACTCCAATATCTGTTAGACTGAGGAAAGCTATGCTTTCTGCTCAAAAGAGAAGAATGATTAGTCATGGCAGGGTATAGGATTTATATAGAAAGTTTAGGTTGTCCTAAGAATACGGCAGACAGCGAGTATATGGCTGGCATCCTGAAAAGTGTTGGATGTGAGATTGTTAAAGACTTAGGCCAAGCCAATGTTGTTTTGGTTAATACATGCGGATTTATAGAACCTGCCAAAGAGGAATCTATCGACACGATTTTGGAGTTTGCAGAACTGAAAAAAGAGGGCTTGAAAAAGCTTATTGTCACAGGCTGTTTGTATGAGAGATATAAAAAGGAGCTAAAGGAGGAGCTGCCCGAGGTCGATGATTTTTTGGGCGTGCATGAGCTTGAAAGGATCTCTGAAGTGGTCTTGGGAAGAGGTGTATATGGCAGTAGGCTTTATGAGTTCAGAGAGCTTTTGGAAAAGCCCCACATTGGATATTTAAAGATTGCTGATGGATGCTCAAACGGCTGTACGTTCTGCGCCATACCACTGATCAAGGGTGGGTTTAAGAGTAGACCGATAGATGAGCTTGTTGATGAAGCAAATGTCCTTGCTGAAAAAGGGGTTAAGGAGCTTTACATAATTGCCCAGGACACAACGGCTTACATGTTTGAGAGGGGATTAAAGAACCAATTGGTTGAGCTTTTAAAGGAGTTAGAGAATGTTGATGGGATTGAGTGGATCAGGATAATGTACACGTATCCATCTTTTATAACGAATGAATTGATCGATTTCATGGCGAGCTCCAAAAAGGTTGTCCACTACCTTGACGTGCCTTTCCAACATGCATCGGATAAGGTGTTAAAGGATATGGGCAGGATGTATACACGATCCGATATGGAGAAGCTTTTGCAAAAATTGAGGGACAAGATTCCCAACATTGCCATAAGGTCAACGTTTATTGTGGGTTTCCCGACGGAGACGGATGCGGATTTTGAAGAACTTTTGGATTTTTTAAAGAATGCACGCCTTGATTGGTCAGGATTTTTCAAGTACTACCACGAGGAAGGCACGTTGTCTTTTAGCAGATATAAAGATATGGATGAACAGGTAAAGCAGGAAAGATTGATGGAGGCTGAAAACTTAGCATCGTCCATAACGGAGGAGATAAATGACGGGTTTATAGGTAAGGGTTTAAAGGTTTTAATAGATGGTAAAAACGATGATCTGCAAGGATACTATTTGGCAAGGAGCTATAGAAGTGCCTATGAGATAGATGGTGTGGTTTACGCTAAAGGGGGCAGCATAAAAGAAAGCTCGTTTGCCAATGTAGAACTTACGGAACTTATAAACCCTTTTGATTTTAAGGCAACTGTTTTTATAAATCACAGATAAATGAAAGCAGGGCTTGAAGACCCTGCTTTTTCTTAGGAGAAAATTTTTTCAAGCATCATCTTTTCGTAGGACTCTACCTCTTCCATTGCTTCTTTAATTGTCCCCGTGAAAATTTTAGCCATGAGACCTATATTCATTTTTGCTATGGAGGTTCTACCGTCTGCTTTTTCCATTACAGCCCACGAACATGGCATTATGCCAGCCATTGCATTGTTTGTGTTTATAACTTTTGCGGCCAATTTTGCGTTGCAGACAAAGTAGACAGTGAGTTTTTTTACGTTTGGTACATCAATGTTCCTGTCTTCGAAAACCTTGTAGAAGTTCCATTTGTCGAATGGGAAACCCCAACCCTCATTTCCAAATTCCGGAATAACCCTTTCTATTGCCTCGCACGTCTCTTCGAAGCTCTTAGGGCTTTCGATTTCCTTTACCATCTGTGTTTGAAATAGTTTCATTCCGGCTAAACCTAAACCACCTATTCCAGCTATAACTCCTACTGAGAAGCCCAAAGCTTTACTCATGTTTAAACCTCCCGTCAAAAAACTTGTTACTTTTCCGTCCGTTAGTATAAATGTTTATACACATAATTCAATTTATTTGTTGCTATGGGGAGTTTTTTTTAATATATTTTCCTAAGTGAAAAGGTTAAGAACCATTTTATTTGCTCTTACTATATTATTTTTTTCCACTTCGTCTTTTGCAAAAAGCGATAATATACATATGGAAGCCGACCATTTATCATACAATAAAAACCTTTCAACATATTATGCCTATGGTCACTGTAAGATTTACGACTCAAATTATGTATTGAAAGCCAATAAGGTCAGCTACAACGACAACAGTTCCATTGCCGAAGCAAAGGGTCATGTGTATTTGGAAGACTCCTTTGGCAATTGGGTTAAAGGTACCTATGCAATCCTCAACTACTCGACGTATAGGGGTTACATCGAACATGCTGTAATGTTTGTTAAAGGCAATCATCTCTATTTGAGGGCAAAGAAGGTTGTTTTATACGGCAGAAACAAGTACTTTGTAAAAGATGGTGCGATTACAAGTTGTGATTGTCCAGGGTTTGTTAATTATGAGAAGGGTGTCCACCCAAAGTGGACGATAAATGCCAAAAACACATACATTGTGAAGGATGATTACCTATTTGCCTATCCTGTACTTTTGAAGGCGCGTGGTGTGCCAGTTTTCTTTATGCCGTTTGTTAGAAAGAGCTTGAACAAAAAGAGAAGAACAGGCTTCTTGTTTCCTGAGATAGGCATGTCGTCTTCGGATGGCTTTAAGTACATCCAGCCGTTCTTTATCAACATTAGCCCTTCTCAAGACATAACGCTGTATCCCTTTGCCTACTCCAAAAAGGGTAACGGCATCAGGGGCCAGTACAGGTTCTATTGGACAAGGTATTCAAAGGGCAACTGGGATATTACAGTTTTTAAGGAAAAGGTGCCTTATTTAGATTCTACGCATAAGAAGACAAGAGTAAATTTGAAAGCCAATCAATATGCCGATTTCGGTAAGTACGGTTGTTTCAGTTACGATGTGAATATTGTTAACAACAGGGACAACCTAAGGGTTTTGGATATGAGCAAGTTGGAGACATCGTCAGACAGATATACGACATCGACGGCATCCTACTATGTGAACTACAATGACTATTTTCTGTCTATTTATTCACAGTTCTATCAGGATTTGGTGGATGAAAATAACAGGGCAACGCTTCAAAAGATGCCTGTGGTGAAATTTGGTGTGATAAACAAGAAACTTTACAAGAACTTAACGTTGGACTTTACGCAGACTGTATCGAACGACTTTAGAATTGAAGGGGCAAGAGGCATATATACCGATTCGACGGGATTTTTGTCTTACCCTTTTAAGCTTTACCATTTCAGCATCACGCCCAAAATCGGTGCCCATGAATTGTACTCACGTTGGGAGTATGCGCCAAACAACAAAAAGTATTCACGTAGGGCGTTCGTTCCTGACTACAACATCTCTGTAAGCACAGCTCTATACGGTATTTTCTTAAATACCAACACTTCAGGTTTTGTTGGTGTCAAACACACAATTAAGCCAACGGTTTCTTATCAGTACATACCGGAGAGATCCCAGAGGTTTTCGGACTTTGTATCCACCTATTCAAAAACAAGCAAGATTACATTTGACTTAGAGAACATCCTGACCGCGAAGTTCATTGACAATGGAAAGCTTCAGTATAAGCAGATCTTCTACAATAGAATTACAGCTTACTACGACTTTACAAAGGCCTACCATACACCCTATTCGCCGATTTATGAGGAGACCACAATTCAACCATTTGATTTTCTGAAACTGACAAGTCAGGCGCATTACTTCTTAAAAAAGCATATGTTTGTTGATTCGTCAGAGAATTTGAACATAGGAAACAAGGGTGTTGGACTCAGTGTTGGCTATACTATGTCGAGAGACGATAATTACAAGTTGATGGACGAAAGTGTGAGTTCAAAGGTGTACGCTTATCCCTTGAAAAAGCTTTACGTTTATGCATCACTTGAAAGGAGTTTACATTACTCCTATTATCCTTCTAAAAAGTTTGGTTTTGTGTATCAGGAGGATTGCTGGGGTATTGGTTTGGATTTTTACTTTACAAGATCGCCTGAGGAACAGGAAAATGGTGAATACGAAACCCACTTAGATAAAGGTTTCTGGATAACGTTTAACCTAACAGGATTGTTTAGTATTAAAAGACAATACTGATGGAAGAGGATAAAAAGGCCGTTGCATTGAGATATAAACTGAGCGAGGATAATGCGCCGAAAGTTGTTGCTAAAGGCAGAGGTTTCTTGGCTGATAAGATTGAACGGCTTGCTGAGGAGTACGATATACATATAGAAAGGGATTCTGAACTTGCAGAAAGTTTGTACAAACTCAATTTAAATCAAGAAATACCAGAGGAGTTATACGAGGCTATAGCCAAGATTTTAGCTTATATCTACAATTTCTGAATTTTTATTCCGTATTTTTTAATTCTGTAGTCTAATTGTCTTATTGTGTATCCTAAAAGTCGTGCTGCTTTCGATTTCACGTACCCAGTTTTCTTTAAAGCTTCTTGGATTTGTTGTTTTTCTATGTTCTCAATTGTCATAGGCACATCTTTTAGTCCATTATCTTGCGGAATGTCTATATCGGCTGTATTTTCTTTAATGTAATTTGGAAGATCGTCCAGTTTTATATCATCGTCATTCATTATTACCAATCTTTCAATTGTATTTTCTAACTCTCTAATGTTTCCACCCCATTTATATTCTACCATTGCCCTCGTTGCGTCTTTTTTTATGGATATACGCTTTTTGTAAACTTTATTAAATCTCTTTAGAAAATAATCAATTAAGAGTGGTATGTCCTCCTTTCTTTCTCTTAGTGAAGGAACGTGTATGGGTATGACGTTTAATCTATAGTAAAGGTCTTCTCTAAAATGCCCTAAGCCAACCAATTTTTCTATATTTTTATTCGTTGCTGCTATAATTCTAACGTTTACTGGAATTGTTAGCTCACTTCCAAGTCTTGAGATTTCCTTATCTTGAAGTACATTTAGCAGTTTTGCCTGCAGGCTTAAAGGCATATCCCCAATCTCGTCCAAAAACAACGTTCCGCCGTTTGCAAGTTCGAATTTACCCCTTTTTCTTGATGTTGCGCCTGTGAATGCTCCCTTTTCATATCCGAAAAGCTCACTTTCTAATAGATTTTCTGGTATTGCTGCACAGTTTATAGTTGCGAAGGGCTTGTCTCTCCTCGGGCTTAACTTGTGGATGGTTTTTGCAATGAGACTTTTTCCTGTACCACTCTCTCCTGTTATTAAAATTGTTGAGTCTGCCACTGCCACTTTGAGTAAGATTTTCTTTAGGTTTGATATGGTATTTGATACTCCTATAATATCGTTTAGGGCTATTGCTTCTTTGCTGATTGTCGTTAAGAGAATCTCCTTTTCCTCTTGCCAGAACTTGCGCTCTTCCTCCATTCTTTCGTACATCTTTTTTGTTAGCCCAATTAGGGTAGCAAGTGTTGAGAGCATCTTTATTGCATCATCATGTGAAAATGTTCGCGTTTTCTCTTTGTAGGTGCATAAGACGCCGAATTTTTCTCCACCGACCTTTATAGGTACGCCCAAAAACACAAGTTCGTTTCCTATCCTTTTTGTTATTCGTGTTTTATTTAAATATTTTGGATTGCTCTTTATATCGTAAATCACAGCTGGCACTTCATTTTTAAAAATACTTCCAACGACCCCTTCTCCTTTTTTAAATATACCTTTTGATGCCTCTTTCTTGGTCATTCCAAAACTTTCTACTATTTTTAACTTGCCTGTTTGGTCATCATAAAGCGCCATAAAGGAAATTGGAGCGTCCCAGTATGAGTATAGAATTTTTAGAATTTCTTTTAATGATTCGTTCAGCGTGTTCTTTTTACTTAATATTTTGCTTGCTTCGTGTATAATTGTTAGGTAGCCTTCTTTGATGCTAATCTGTTGACTGCTCATTGTTTGCAAGTTTACAAAAATGTAAACAAAAGTTCAAGTTATTGTTTAAACAATGTATAGCTATAGGGATAAAGCTTTTTATGATAATAAAGGAACAAATATTGCTTATAAAAAGAAAACTATTTTTTGGAGGTAAGTATGATGACACCTGAAGATGTAGTAAAAAAGATTCAAGAAGAAGACATTAAAATCGTAGACGTTAGGTTCGTTGATTTACTTGGCACGTGGCAGCACTTCAGTGTTCCAGCCCATACAATTACTGAGGAAGTTTTTGAAGAGGGTATAGGGTTTGATGGTTCTTCTATTAGGGGTTGGAAAAGTATTAATGAAAGTGATATGTTGGTTATTCCTGACCCAAGCACTGCATTTGTTGACCCGTTTACTGAGGTCGGAACTCTTAATATCATATGTGAGATAGTAGACCCTGTTACAAGGGAACCTTACGAGAGACACCCAAGAGAAGTAGCTAAAAAGGCTGAAGAGTTCTTAAAATCGACAGGCATTGCAGATACGGCTTACTTTGGACCTGAATTAGAATTTTTTATTTTGGATGACGTGAAGTATAAAATTGAATCAAATATAGCTTATTATGAAGTCGATTCTGCTGAGGGTATATGGAATACTGCAAGAGAGGAAGATCCAAATCTGGGTTATAAGATAAGACATAAAGAGGGTTATTTTCCTGTTCCGCCATTGGATAGTTTGCAGGATTTAAGGAGCGAGATTGTGCTTGAACTTGAAAAAGCAGGTATTGAAATTGAAGCGCAACATCACGAAGTTGCGACCGCTGGTCAAGCAGAAATCGATGTAAGATTTACATCGCTTATGCAGCAGGCTGATAATGTGATGAAGTATAAATATATAGCCAAGAACGTTGCATTGATGTATGGAAAAACGATAACCTTTATGCCTAAACCATTATCTGGAGATAACGGAACGGGTATGCATACGCACCAGAGTTTGTGGAAGGACGGTAAACCACTGTTTGCAGGAAATGGATACGCAGGTTTGAGCGAATTGGCGCTGTACTACATAGGTGGAATTATAAAGCACGGTAAGGCTTTGGCTGCATTTACAAACCCAACAACGATATCATACAAGAGGCTCGTTCCTGGATTTGAGGCTCCTATTAATCTTGCTTACTCTTCAAGGAATAGGTCTGCCGCAGTGAGGATTCCAATGTACTCACCATCTCCGAAGGCAAAAAGGATTGAGGTGAGATTCCCAGATCCTACGGCAAATCCATATCTTGCTTTTGCTGCTATGCTCATGGCGGGTTTGGATGGAATAATTAACAAGATTGACCCAGGCGAACCAATGGATAAGAATATTTATGATTTACCGCCTGAGGAGCTTGCAAAGGTCGATAAGATGCCAAAGAATTTAGAAGAAGCTTTGGAGGAACTTGAGAAAGACCACGAGTTCCTGTTAAGGGGCGATGTATTTACAGAGGATTTGATTAGGACGTGGATCGATTACAAGAGGGAGAACGAAATTAAGTTTGTAAACTCCATCCCACATCCTGCTGAATTCTATCTGTACTTTGATGTTTAAAAGGAATGGGGCGGCTAATGTCCGCCCTTTATTTTTTCTAATGTTTGGTAGGCCGCTTTCACGCAGTCATTTAATCCCACGCCATAGAAGGCGTTTCCTGTTATAAAAATACCGCTGTTTTTTTGTTCAAATTCTCTTATTGCTTCTAAAACACTCTTGTGTTCCATTGTGTAGATGGGAATAGCCTTTTCGTGTCGCTTGACAAAGCTGAACTCAAATGGTTTAAAGATGTATGCGCTCCTTTGAAGTTCCTTTACAGCTGATTCGATAATGTTCTGCTTAAACGGTGCGTCTTTAGCAAGTTGACCACCAACCATTAGTCTAACAAGCACTTTGTATCTTTCTGCTCTAAAATCAAAGACGGAGGAATCGAATAAAACGCCAATTACGTCCTTGATTTCATTTAGAGCAAACAGATACCCAAAGGAGTTTTTTACGTCGGGCAGATTTTTGTCTTCATATCCCAAAGCTACCACAGACATGGGTGCGTAGGGTATTTTATTTAGGATTTTAGAAAACTCATAATCGTAGTTTTCCAAGATTTCTTGAAGTCCGTAACTTGGTATAGCAAAGACAACAATGTCCGTTGTATATGAGGATTTTTTTCCCTTTAGTGTATATCCATTGCCCTCTTGCTTTAGTTCCACAACAGTGTCGTTTATGATTTCGATACCCTTTGCCAAATGGTTTAAAAAACTCAAAATGCCGTTTTTGAACGACATTAACTTGGATGAGAAACCACCGGTTGTTGCGTTTGCGTTTGTTTTTTTATTTATCATAAGTGAGATCAAGCCTTTGATGAGCGAACCGTATTCTTTTTCGATCTCCTTTATTCTTTTGAAGTTCGATTCCATACTCATGATCTTTGGATCGCCTGCAAATACTCCGCAAACCATTGGTCCGATTACCTTGTTCAAGAACTCCTCTCCTAATCTCCTTTTGACAAAACTCTCAACTGTTTCGTCGTTTGGGTATGGCCTCACAAAGGGTTCTTTTAATATGTTGAGTTTGGCTTTTGTGCTCAAAAAGCCGCTAAAAAACAATTTTGCTGGATTGTTTGGGATTTCCCATAGTTTACCTGAAGAGAATATGAACTTTCTGTTTGCTTCGTCGTTGCTTTGGATTAATTGATCTTCAAAGTGGCTTTCCTCTATGAGTTTTTTTATTTCTGCCTTGTTTGATAGAAATCCGTTTGGCCCCGTTTCAATTAGGTATCCGTTTGTTCTTACAGTTAAGGCTTTGCCACCAATTCTGTCTTTTTCTATTATACTGACGCTAAAATTCGTGTGTTTTTTAATTAGATAGGCAACGGATATGCCTGATATTCCACCACCGACGACTATAACCTTTTTCATTCAATCTTTGAAATGGCTGAGAAGTTTATATTGGCCTTTGTGATCCTCTGACCGGATGCCGTTTGTATGCCATTGGGACTGCCTTTAGATGCGGCTTTAAGGAACATTCTTGGCGCATAAGGGTTAAAGACGGGTCTTGGCTCGCCGTAGTTTATCTTGACAGATGATATGTTGTATTTCTTACCCAACGTTGCATTTATGATCTTGAGTAGCTGTTTGCATCTGATTAATGATTGTTTGAATATCTCTGCTTTGACTTTAGCAGCCTTTTTGTTTGACAATGAGAAACTCAACCTTTCAATATTTATACCCGTTTGATAGGGAAACTGTTTCTTTGATATGTAAGCCAAGACCTTGTGAGGAGTTCCGACCTTGTTTGTATTTATGAGTATGTAAACGATGGCTGTCCTTGAGCCGCTATAGTCTACCTGTGTCCTTATCTCGTTTTTTTCATATATTGTCTCTAAAAACTTCAAGAATTCATTGTTAATAGGTTTTAGTCGTTTTAGGGCGTCTGAAAATGTGTTACCTTCAGCCCAAACCTTGAATTTCATCTGCAACCTATCGCAGCTTACCCTTTTCTGTACAGTGAAGGATGTGGA
>WFRG01000121.1 GCA_015486705.1 Hippea sp.
AATATCATGGAACAGCAGAGACACTTGTATGTTTGAACTGTAGCAAGAGGTTCAAAAGAAGCGAGATAGACTTTGAAAAGGATGTTCCAACATGTCCTGAGTGCAATGGTCTTTTAAAACCCGACTTTGTATTTTTTAAAGAACCAATACCCAAAGAGGCCTTTGATAGATCCATTGAGCTTGCCAAAGAGTGCGATACGATGCTCGTTATTGGAACAACGGGCGAGATTATGCCTGCAAGCAGGATTCCATATATAGCGAAAATGGACGGAGCATTCATTATCGAGGTAAACATAAATCCATCGAACTATACGTACGAGATTACGGATATCTTTTTGCAGGGTAAAGCGGAAGAGGTATTACCAAAATTGGTTGAAGAGGTGGGCTAATGCCAGACAGACCGTCGAATTTTATAGAGGAGATAATTGAGAGGGATCTTGAGACGAATAAATACGAGGGTAGGGTGCACACGCGCTTCCCACCCGAGCCAAACGGTTATCTTCATATAGGTCATGCCAAATCAATCTGCTTAAATTTTGGTATAGCAGAAAAGTACGAGGGCAAATGTAACTTGAGGTTTGACGACACAAACCCTTTGAAGGAAGGTGAGGAGTACGTTGAGGCTATAAAAGAGGATGTTAAATGGCTCGGTTTTGATTGGGAAGATAGACTGTACTTTGCATCCGATTATTTTGAACAGATGTATGAGTATGCTGTTCAGTTGATTAAAAAAGGCAAAGCCTATGTTGATGATCTAAGCCCTGAAGAGATTAGGGAGTATAGGGGAACGTTAACTGAGCCCGGTAAAGAAAGTCCATACAGGAATAGATCTGTTGAGGAAAATTTGGACCTGTTTGAGCGCATGAGAAAGGGGGAGTTTGAAGAGGGTTCAAAGACCTTACGTGCAAAGATCGATATGGCCCATCCCAACCTGAATATGCGCGATCCTGTGATGTATAGGATTATAAAGAAGCCACACTATAGACAGGGTGAAAAGTGGTATATTTATCCTACTTATGATTGGGCTCACTGCCTTGAGGATTCCATTGAATTAATAACCCACTCCCTTTGCACACTTGAGTTTGCAGATCATAGGATACTGTATGAGTGGTTTTTGGATCAGCTTGGTATATACAAACCCCAGCAGATAGAGTTTGGCAGGCTTAATTTGAAATACACCGTTTTGAGTAAAAGGAAGCTGACCATTTTGGTTCAGAAGGGTATTGTGTCTGGATGGGATGATCCGCGCATGCCCACGATTGCAGGATTGAGACGCAGGGGGTATACGCCTGAGGCCATCAGGGATTTTGTTGAGAGGACAGGTGTTTCAAGAACAGACTCCGTTGTTGAATATTCCCTGCTTGAGCACTGCATTAGGGAAGACTTAAACAAGCGTGCCAATCGTGTAATGGTCGTTTTAGACCCGGTAAAGCTGATAATAGACAATTATCCTGATGATAAGGTGGAGTGGCTCGATGCTGAGAATAACCCAGAGGATCCCAACGCTGGGACACGTAAAATACCATTTTGTAAGGAACTGTTCATAGAGCTCGACGATTTTATGGAAAACCCGCCAAAGAAGTTCTTTAGACTTGCACCGGGAAGAGAGGTGAGGCTGAAACATGCGTATTACATTACATGCACCGATGTTGTTAAGGATGAAAATGGCAATATAACGGAGGTCCACTGCGTTTACGATCCAGAGTCAAAAGGTGGGTGGACGAAGGATGGCAGAAAGGTTAAGGGCACTTTGCATTGGGTATCTGCTCGCCACTGTATAACAGCAGAGGTGAGGCTCTATGATCATCTGTTTACAAAGGAAAATCCCGATGAGGACGAGGATTTCTTGCAAAATATAAATCTCAATTCTCTGGTTGTTTTGAATAATTGCAAGGTTGAGCCATCTTTGAAGGAAGCAAAAATTGGCGATAAGTTTCAGTTTTTAAGGAAAGGCTACTTCTGTGTTGATAAAGACACAACAGAGGATCATCTCGTTTTCAATAGGATCGTTACACTGAAAGATACTTGGGCTAAGTTGGCAAAGAAGATAAAGCAGAATGGGTAAGACCGGAAAGATACCAAATACACCTGCTATAGTATTTTTAAAGGATCATAACGTTGAATTCAAGCCGTTATTTTACAAATACGTAGATCACGGAGGAACAAAGGAGAGCTCAAAGCAACTTGGAATTGATGAGCATAGGATTGTGAAAACTCTAATTTTTGAGGATGACAAGGGTAATCCCTTTATAATACTGATGAACGGAGACTTTGAGGTTTCAGCAAAGAATTTGGCAAGGGTTATGGGTGTCAAAGGCGTCAAGCTGTGCGACCCAAGTAAAGCCCAGAGGTTTTCTGGTTATTTGGTTGGTGGCACCTCACCATTTGGCACGAAAAGGAAAATGAAGGTTTATGCCCAAAAAGACATTTTTGACTTTGACAGTATTGTGATAAACGGTGGAAAAAGGGGATTTTTGGTTGAGATAAAAACAGAGGATTTGCAGCGATTGTTAGAGCCTGTAGTTGTGGATGTGGCCTCTTAAGTACTAAAGGTTTTCTTGAATTCCTCTAATGTTTCATAGATTTCTAAATATTTCAACGTTTCTTGTGGAATAAACGGACAGTTGTGTAGGTATTTGTAGTTTTTTCCGATCAAGCATACACGGAACGTTTCGCCCAATGAGTATTTTAAAGCCCAAACACAGAAAAGTTCGTTTAAAGTTCCAATACTGCCGGATTGAACAACAAACAGCTCGCTGTCTAAAGTTAAGAGTTTTATCCTTTCAAACAGGTCTTTTGCCACAATTTTTACATCGAGGTAAGGGTTGTCCTGACGTAGGTTTTCAAAGTGTTTAAGCCTTATGCCGATAACTGTGCCACCTGCTTCTTTTACACCTTTGCTCACAGCTTCCATTAAGCCCTGATAACCACCACATTTGACCGTGTAACCGAGTTTTGCCAAAAATTTCCCCAATTCAACTCCCTCTTCGTATAGTTTTTTATCTTTTACCTTAGATGCCCCGAAAGTTGTGGCAATTTTGTTCATGTTCAAAATTTACTATTCGAGTCGATTTATTGTCAAGTTTTACTTTACAAAAGCTCAAACTTATGTAATCATAAAATGGATGCTCAAGGGGAAAATCAGAGCTTTAAGGTTTGGATTAATCATAACTTTTGTCTATATCATAGTTACATCTGTAGTTATAAGCGGTATTGGTATTTATTTTTCCATAAAAAACTCTAAAAAGGATTCAGAATTTGTTCAGAAGTTATATGAGCAAAATATAGTAGACGTGCTCGAAGGCAAGATAGAGGGTGTTGTAGAATACATAAATGCTGAAAGAAGTCTAAATAGAGAAAGGTTGCTTGGGCATTTAAAGAGTCAAATTAAGCATATTTATTATGTGTTTTATGAGCTTTACTTAAAAGAGCTGGAAAGAGGGCAAAGCGACGCTCGGATAAAAAAGGATTTGTTAGATTTTGCTGGTGCCTATTACCGTAAAAAGAAGGGTGAATGTCTAATCATTTTTGATGATAAAGGCAATATGTATTTTAATAAAGGTAAAAAAGATATTGTGATGGCTTTAATAAATAGGCATATCTTAAGAAGTGGTTTGGTGTATTTGAAGTATAAGAATCGTGTGAAAATGCTGTATATTAGTTTGTTTCAACCTACAGGTTGGTATTTTGCTTATTGTGTAGATTTAACTTTTGAAGATATAAAAATTAAAAGTAAAGTTGTAGAATACTTGAATAAATACAGATATGGATACAAAAAACATGGATATATTTTTGTTTCTTTGCTTAACAACAAGTCTACAAACTGCAAGTTAGAGTCTGTTTTAAATCCCAATAGACCCGATATAGTAGGTAAGTGTTTATCTTTAAATAAACCAGATGAGAAAGGTAAATATTACAGAAAAGAGATGGTGAGAGAGCTTCTATCAAAAGGCTATTCTGTTGTAACTTATTATTATAAAATCCCAAATACTCATGAATATGGTAGAAAGGTGTCTTATGTATTTCTTTACAAACCATGGAATTGGGTTATAGGGACTGGTTTCTACTTGAAAGATGCAGGAAGTGAATTTTATCAGGAGAAATTAAAAGGTCTATGGAATACTGGAGAAAAAGTAGTTATTGCTGTTTTTACCATAC
>WFRG01000122.1 GCA_015486705.1 Hippea sp.
ATATAACAGTTATTGTCAAAATATAGTTTTCGTTGACTTCTCGCAAAATTTAATTACCATGGAAATTTATGGGATTTAAAAATCCACCCAACAACCTCTCCATAGAAGCCTCTGCGGGAAGCGGTAAAACTTATAGATTAGCAGAGAGGTTTTTAGAACTGCTTAGCTTATACCTAAATGCTAAATCAAAACCCACTAACCCAAATCTCTGTTCTATTAATCAACATGCCTGCCAGATTCCAAATTCCATAGACTCCATCATAGCCATAACCTTCACAAACAAAGCCGCTGCCGAGATGAAAGAAAGGGTTATATCGTTTTTCAAATCACTTGCCGATATAGAATCAGATGAAGCACCCGATGTAGGGCTTAATAAAGAATCATCACTCAAGCTACTTATAGATATCATAGAGAATTTCTCAGACTTTCACATAACAACCATTGATTCGTTTATGAACAGAATACTCAAAGCCTTTGCCGTTGATTTAAACATACACCCGGATTATGAAATAACATTTGATAAAGAAACTATCTTTGATGAGGCATTTGAAACGCTTGTATCGGATAGATCCAATACAAAAGAGTTGCTGGATTTCTTAAAGAGACTATTACTGCTTGACCAATACGAAGGAATAAATCCAAAATCTATTATTAAAAAAGGGCTAAAGAGATTTGAAGAGATTGATGTTGGAGAAGATGTAGTTGGGTTGTTAGAGCTAGCGTCAGAGTTCAATATTGAAGCAAAAAGCTTAGAAGATGTTGAAAAAATATTGAAGAATAGAGCCAAGCAGTACGTTGAAATTATTAGAGAGATAGCAACAGAGGAACTGAACAAAAACGATAAAAATAGAGTTTTAAATAAAACCTTTGCTAAAATACTTGCTGACCTAACCGAAGAGAACCTTTTAGATAATTACGGCAAACTCAAAAAAAGGCAAACAGGAAAAAGTAGGATATTTAATAACAACAAAAGCCTTCCACCAGAAGTAGAAAAAACCTTCAACGAGAGTCTTAACAGGCTAATAGAAATCGCAGAGCAATTTTTTCTCATAAAGGGCGTCTATGAAACAGAGATAATAAGGGAACAGCTAAATAAGCTGAAAGAACTTGAAGGAAAAATAAAAAACTCTCTAAACATAGTAGAAATCAGCACCATATCCAAAGATATTAGCAGTATCCTAAGAAGGGATATGGGTTTAAGCTATGCCTTCTGCAGACTCGGTGAGCGTATATCCCACTATCTGATTGATGAGTTCCAGGACACATCACACAGCCAGTTTGAGGCAGTGGAACCTTTGGTTGACAATGCCCTTGCAGGAGAAGGCAGTGTTTTTGTCGTGGGCGATAAGAAGCAAGCAATATACGCCTGGCGTGGCGGTGATTACACCATATTCGACAGAATCACATCCAAAAGAGGGATAGAAAAGGGCAGGCTTAAGGTAAACTACAGGTCAGAAGGCAATATAGTGAACTTTAACAACAAGGTATTCAAGGTTTCAAAATTGCTCAATGATGAATTTTCATCTGTTCTTTCAAATAATGATGTAGGAAAAAAAATAAAAAACGCCATTATCGATATATATAAATACTCCTATCAAAAGATAAACAAAGAGAAAAACAAGACTTTAGGCTATATCGAGGTAAAACTCGCTGAAAAAGACGCAATAAAGGATTATGAGGATGAGTTTTACAGAAAAAGCATTCTCAAGCTAATGGACAGGCTCATAAACAAGCTCAAACTGAAGTCCTCACAGATTATGATTCTAATTAGGCAAAAGGAAAACATCAAAAAGGTCTTTTCCTGGCTTAAAGAGGAATTTCCAGATATTGATTTCATTACTGAGGATTCACTAACACTAACAAGCAACCCGGAGGTAAAAAAGCTCCTGCTTGTTGCCTCTGCTTTAGCATTTGAAGAAGAACCTGCATACAGAAGAGCATTAGAACTCCTAAATTGCAATATAGACATAGACAGTTTAGCTGGGCAGGTAAAAGGCCTAACGCCCTATGAGGTCTTTGTAAAGCTGCTCAGCCTTGATGAGTTTAACAGCAAAAACGACAAGGTCTATTTCGATAGACTCTTAGAAGAGGTTTTAAAATTAACAGAGCAACAAAAAAGCCTTCAAGAGATTGTCCAATACTTCTATGACAACCCAGAGATTACCATAACCCTAAACGAAGAGGTTGAAGCAGTAAGAATTATGACTATACACAAGGCAAAGGGGCTTGAAAGCCACACTGTTATTGTGCCGTTTTACGATTGGAGATTGTTTAATTATCCAAAAAGCTTCTATAGAATTGTTGAGCTATCACCCATTCTAAAAGGCAAAAAGGTGTTTTTAAAGATAGATAAATACAACAAACTATTCTTAGATGATGCAGTAGAGCAATACACAGACTTTGTAAAGACACAGTTCATAGAAGCCCTAAACCTCATGTATGTTGCAAATACAAGGGCCAAAGAAAATCTCTTTATAATAGGGACGTTCAAAGAGAAAAAGAACACTAAATTGACATCTGGTGATATGCTTGATTCTATACTCAAAGAAACACATCCAGATAAACTAAAGCAAAGGTTCTTTCTTAAGGTTTTGAAGCTTGGGGAACTTAAGATGCAGGAAGAAGGTAAGAGTGATAGTGATGGTGTTAGTGATAGTAGTGATAGTGATGGTGTTGGTGATTGTGAGATTGAGCAGCAGCTCAAGAGGGTTTCGATATCGAGGGAGTTTTTAAAGGTCTATCCCAAAGAAACTTTCAATGCCAACTTAGAGGAGAAAAGGCTGGGTAATCTCTATCATCTTGCCATGTCATTCATTGGATCAACAGAAGGTAAAAATATAGATGAAACAGTAGAGAAAGCCTATCAGAAGGCATCAAGTCTAATGGTATACAGAAACCCAAAGGCAGTTGATTTGATAAAAAACACGCTTGAAGACTTAAAGGATTACTTTGAAGATATAGAGGGCTTCTATAATGAAAAGGAATTTATAGATAAATACGGCAATATACTGAGGCCTGACAGAATCGTAGTAAAAAACGGCCAGATTTACATAATAGACTTCAAAAGCGGCAAAAAAGAAGACGAACACATAAAGCAGATAGAAGGTTATGTAAAGCTATTCAAAAAAGCAAAGGGCATAATATACTATGCAGATGAAAGGGAAATAGTTGATGTCGGCTGAGTTTTATAAGATCGATTTAGGCAAAAACTATCCTGAGTATGTCGCAAATTTCCTTACATCCTCAAAAAGCAACTACAAAAGAATAGTGTTCATATCGGCAAACAAGCGCCCTATTAGGTTTATTGAAAAACAGATGAGCCCAGAGGCTGCCTTAGGCGTGGACTTTTTTACAATAGATGAATTTGTGCAATGGATAGTGACAGAATACTCTAACCCCGTACCAACCATACAGAGTAAGCTCTTTAGGCAGCTTTACTTTCTTGATTTGATAAAATCCACTATTGGTGAAAAAGAGCCACTATTTGGTGGAGACGATGCACAGCACCTCGGATGGGCAAAGAGGCTATCATCCCTGTTTGATGAGATAGACAGGCAACTCTTGGACAAAAGGCTTGCCGACTTTCAATACATAGAGGCTATTAATGAGGCAGAACGTATACTCAACAGGCTAAAAAGCCTATATGAGAAATACAGAGATGACCTAAAAGACTTCACATACTCAGGCGATAGTTTCAGGCGTGCGGTTGAAATAACAGCAAAAGATGAATTCAAAGAGGACTTTAAAGGCTCACTTTTTGTTTATAGCGGCATTGTCTATCTATCCAACTCAGATTTAGAAACCATAAAGAACATATCAACTGTTGCTGATATAGTCTATCTATCAC
>WFRG01000123.1 GCA_015486705.1 Hippea sp.
ATGCATAAAATCTGGGCAGCAAGAGAAAAACAGATTTGGGTAGTTCAAGAGAACATTTCCGCACTGTTTGGTTCAATCAAGGGCATAGCAGGCAAAGAACTTGAATCATCAAATGTATTGGAACTGCCCGATAAGCAGATTGAAGAGTAGGTGATTAGTGACTGGTGGATAGTGGATGGTAAAAATAAGGAGGGGAGAAATAAAAGAAAACGCAAACACTTGACTAAATTCAGCTTACAACGTATAAATTGGCTCTTTCCCACAAACCGTGTAAATCCTCAATCAACAGCTAATACTTGATAAGTTGACATGATCTATAAACCTTCTTTATGCACTTCATTTAAGCATACTTAAAACTCAGCATACTTTATATCAGTCTCTTATAAATTGGCAAATGTTAATTATTATAATTAATAATATTTATTGACTTCACATAAAATTTAATTATCATGAAAACTTATGAAACCTAAAAATTTATTTGACAACTTCTCAATAGAAGCCTCTGCAGGAAGCGGTAAAACTTATAGATTAGCAGAGAGATTCTTAGAGCTTCTCAGCTTACACCTAAAAGACAAATCAAGAACTGTTAACAAGAATCTCTGCTCTATCAACCGGAATGCATATCAAACTCCGGATTCCATAGACTCCATAATAGCTATAACCTTCACAAATAAAGCTGCTGCTGAGATGAAAGAAAGGGTTATGTCCTTTCTAAAATGCCTTGCCGACATACAATCGGACAATGCACCTGAGGTAGGGCTTGATAGAAACTCATCTCTCAAAATGCTTGTTGAAATTATCGAGAACTTCTCAGACTTCCACATAACAACCATTGACTCGTTTATGAACAGAATATTAAAAGCCTTTGCTGTAGACTTAAACATACACCCGGATTATGAGATAACATTTGATAGGGATGCTATCTTTGATGAGGCATTTGAAACGCTTGTATCTGACAGGTCAAATACAGAGGAGTTGCTGGATTTTTTAAAAAGACTATTACTGCTTGACCAATACGAAGGAATAAATCCAAAATCTATTATTAAAAAAGGGCTAAAGAGATTTGAAGAGGTTGATGTTGGAGAAGATGTAGTTGGGTTTTCAGAGCTGGCTTCAGAGTTCAATATTGAAGCAAAAAGCTTAGAAAATGTTGAAAAAATATTGAAGAATAGAGCCAAGCAGTACGTTGAAATTATTAGAAAGATAGCAACAGAGGAACTGAACAAAAACGATAAAAACAGAGTTTTAAATAAAACCTTTGCTAAAGTACTTGCTGACTTAACCGAAGAGAACCTTTTAGATAATTACGGCAAACTCAAAAAAAGGCAAATAGGAAAAAGTAGGATATTTAATAACAACAGAAGCCTCCCACCAGAAACAGAAAAAGCCTTCAACGAAAGTTTCAACAGGCTAATAGAGATAGCAGAGCAATTTTTTCTCATAAAGAGTGTCTATGAAACAGAGATAATAAGGGAACAGCTAAATAAGCTGAAAGAACTTGAAAGAAAAATAAAAAACTCCTTAAATATAGTCGAAATCAGCACCATATCCAAAGATATTAGCAGTATACTAAGAAGAGATATGGGAATAAGCTATGCCTTCTGCAGGCTTGGCGAGCGCATATCACACTATCTGATTGATGAGTTTCAAGATACATCCCACAGCCAGTTTGAGGCAATGGAGCCCTTGATTGACAATGCCCTTGCAGGAGAAGGCAGTGTTTTTGTCGTGGGCGATAAGAAGCAAGCAATATACGCCTGGCGTGGCGGTGATTACACCATTTTTGACAGGATTACATCCAAAGAAGGAATAAACAAAAGCAGGCTTAAGGTAAATTACAGGTCAGAATGCAACATAGTAAACTTTAACAACAAGGTATTCAAGGTTGCAAAACTGCTTAATGATGAATTTTCATCTGTTCTTTCAAATAATGATGTAGGAGAAAAAATAAAAAACGCCATTATCGATATATACAGATACTCCTATCAAAAGATAAACAAAAAGAGAAAAAAGAATTCCGGCTATATCGAAGTAAAACTCGCCAATAAGGATGCAATAAAAGATTTCGAGGATGAGTTTTACAGAAAAAGCATTCTTAAGCTAATGGACAGACTAATAAACAAGCTCAAACTAAAGCCCCCACAGATTATGATTTTGATTAGGCAGAAGGAAAACATTAAAAAGGTTTTTACTTGGCTTAAAGAGGAATTTCCAGATATTGAATTTATTACAGAAGATTCACTAACACTAACAAGCAACCCAGAGGTAAAAAAGCTCCTGCTTGTTGCATCTGCTATAGCATTTGAGGAAGAACCTGCATACAGAAGAGCATTAGAACTCCTAAATTGCAGTATAGACATAGACAGCTTAACTGAGCAGATAAAAAGCTTAACACCCTACGAGGTCTTTGTAAAGTTGCTCAGCCTTGATGAGTTTAACAGCGAAAACTACAAGGTCTATTTCGACAGGCTCTTAGAAGAGGTTTTAAAGCTAACAGAGCAACAAAAGAGCCTTCAGGAGATTATTCAACACTTCTATAACAACCCGGACATTACCATAACACTAAACGAAAAGGTTGAAGCAGTAAGAATCATGACCATACACAAGGCAAAAGGGCTTGAAAGCCACACTGTTGTTGTTCCATTTTACGATTGGAGATTGTTTAATTATCCAAAAAGCTTCTATAGAATTGTTGAGCTATCACCCATTCTAAAAGGCAAAAAGGTGTTTTTAAAGATAGATAAATACAACAAACTATTCTTAGATGATGCAGTAGAGCAATACACAGACTTTATAAGAACCCAGTTTATAGAATCCCTAAACCTCATGTATGTTGCAAATACAAGGGCCAAAGAGAACCTATTCATTATAGGGGCATTTAAAGAGAAAAAAGGCGGTAAAATGACATCTGGCGATATGCTTGACTCTATACTAAAAGAGACATATTCAGATAAGCTAAAGCAAAAGTTCTTCCTTAAGGTTTTAAAGATTGGTGAACTTAAGAAGCAGAAAGAAGATAAGAGTGATAGTGATAGCGGTAGTGCTGGTGTTGATGATGGTGAGATTGAGCAACCGCCTAAGAGGGTTTCCATATCAAGAGAGTTTTTAAAAGTCTATCCCAAAGAGAGCTTTAACACCAATATAGAGAAAAAAAGGTTGGGTAATCTCTATCATCTTGCCATGTCGTTTATCGGGTCAACGAAGGATAAAAACGTAGATGACACAACAGAAAAAGCCTATCAGAAGGCATCGAGCCTAATGGGATATAAAAACTCAAAAGCAGTTGATTTGATAAAAGGTACACTTGAAGATTTAAGGTATTACTTTGAGGGAATAGAAAGCTTCTATAATGAAAAGGAGTTTATAGATAAATATGGCAATATACTAAGGCCGGACAGAATCGTAGTAAAAAATGGCCAGATTTACATAATAGACTTCAAAAGTGGTAAAAAAGAAGACGAACATATAAAGCAGATAGAAGGTTATGCAAAACTATTCAAAAAGGCAAAGGGCATCATATACTATGCAGATGAAAGGGAAATAATCCATGTCGGCTGAGTTTCATAAAATCGATTTAGGGGAAAACTACATAAAGTATGTTGCAAACCTCCTTACCTCCTCAAAGGATAATTACAAAAGAATAGTATTCATATCTGCAAACAAGCGACCTATCAGATTCATCGAAAAGCAAATGAGCCCAGAGGTTGCCTTATGTGTGGATTTTTTTACAATAGATGAGTTTATACAGTGGATGGTAATGGAATACTCTCATCCCGCACCAACCATACAGAGCAAGCTCTTTAGGCAGCTTTACTTCCTTGATTTAATAAAATCCACCATTGGTGAAAAAGAGTCGCTATTTGGCGGAGATGATGCACAGCTCCTCGGATGGGCAAAGAGGCTATCATCTCTGTTTGATGAGATAGACAGGCAACTCTTCGACAAAAAGCTTGCCGACTTTCAATACATAGAAGCCATTAATGAGGCAGAACGTATACTTAGCAGGCTAAAAAGCCTATATGTAAGATACAAGGAGGATTTAAAAGACTTCACATACTCGGGCGATAGCTTTAGGCGTGCGGTTGAAATAACAGCAAAAGATGAATTCAAAGAGGACTTTAAAGGCTCACTTTTTGTTTATAGCGGCATTGTCTATCTATCCAACTCAGATTTAGAAACCATAAAGAACATATCAACTGTTGCTGATATAGTCTATCTATCAC
>WFRG01000124.1 GCA_015486705.1 Hippea sp.
ATCAATAGATTCCATCATTTCTTTGTTTACTTTATTTTTATGTATCTTTTTAAATTTGTAGATTTCTAATTTTCTTATCCTTTCTGCTCTCAGCCTTATTTCTTTAATCACCTCATCATAATCCAGGGACTTGACGTACTCTTGGTAAGCTTCAATTTCTTCATCTATAATTCTCTCAGCAAATTCGGCCTGTTTCTTTCTATATTCCAGTGATTGGTCAACTATATTCTTTAAATCATCAATACATATAACTCTAACGTTATCCAACCCCTCAACACTGCGATCCGTATCCTGAGGTACAGCCAAATCGACGATGACAATCTTTTTGTCTTTGGGTATAAATTCGGGCTTTATGATGGGCTCATTTGAGGCCGTTGATGTGACAACGATATCTATATCACAAAAGGCATCCCTTAGTCTATCAAGACCAAAAACTTGGGCATTGTACTTTTCTGCAAGATCCAAGACATTTTCAACGGTCCTGTTTGCAATCGCCTTAATAATAGCGCCGTGCTCAAAAAAGTGCTCACACGAAAGCCTGTTCATCTCAGAATTTCCAACACTCAAAACATTCTTTCCTTCTACATCCATCAGCTCCTTAACCTTCAAAAACCCCGCATAGGCCACACTGATTGCACCCTTTGAAATATCCGTCTTGGTCTTCACAACTTTCGCGGCATGGAACGCGCGCCTCATGATCCTGTTGATTGTTGCACCGCTTGTATAAAACTCAACAGACCACTTGTAAGCTTCCTTTATCTGACCCAAAATCTGCGGTTCTCCAACAACCATCGAATCCAAAGAAGATGCAACCCTGAACACATGCCTCACGGCATCAATGTCCTTCTTTATGTACAAATACCCCTTTAACTTTTCTAACTCAATTCCAGAATGGCGGCTTAAATACTCTATGACCCTATCAACAATATCTGCCTTTGAAACATACAAAACCTCGACCCTGTTGCATGTAGAAAGTATCATTACCTCATCCAAACCATCCAAAGATTTTAATTCAAGCAGATATTTATCCAATTTGGCATTATCAAATGCGAGCTTTTCTCTAATTTCAAGGGGAGAAGTGCTGTGATTTGCGCCTATAACAACAATTTCACTCATTTCGTCCTTTCAATAGAGTAATCAGCTATTGCCAAGAGGTAATCCTTGTATTTAGAGGCGGGTAGGCCATCAATTGCTCTTTTTGCCAAATCTGCGTATCTTTCTGCTTCTTTTAGCGCATCATATAGACCGTACTCCCTTATTTCATAAATCAGCTCATTCAGTAGATTTTCATCTTTGGTGTTAAAAAACTCCTTCAATTTATTTTTCAAATCTCCTTTTTTCTCAATGGCATTCAAAACAGGCAGGGTAATCTTGCCCTCTTTTAGGTCAATACCCAAGTCCTTTCCTACCTCGTTCTCATCGCCCATGTAATCCAAACAATCGTCCTTTATCTGAAAGGCCAAGCCAAGATTTCTACCGTAATTAGACAAAGCTTCAATATAGCCACTTCCTACAAGCAAACCACCACAAACACAACTTACTTCAATCAAAACAGCTGTCTTTTTATATATAACTTCCAAATAGTCACTGTAAGAAACATTAATATCAAAAGCATTCTCAATTTCCAGAATTTCACCTTCCGTTAAAGTGTATGCAGCCTCAGATATCCGCTTTGCTATCTCTTTATCGTACCTTAAAACAACATTATAGGCCAAAGAGAACAGGTAATCACCGCCTAAAATAGCCGGTTTAATACCAAAAACGGAATTAGCAGAAGGTCTACCCCTTCTAAAGAGTGCCTCATCAATTATATCGTCATGTAAAAGGCTTGCCGTGTGTACAAGCTCAATAACACTTCCAACAACCAAAGCATTGTCATCTTCATTAAAACCCAAAGCTTTTGACACATAAAGCACAAGAAGTGGTCTTAATCTTTTTCCGCTATCTATTACTTGATTATAAACATCGAATAGCAACCTACTTTTAGGTTTTACTACTTCTTTTAATTTTTTATCAACCCTATCAATATCCGATTTTATCGCCGCTTTAAGTCTAATATCCATTGTTACCTTTCGCTATAGAGATGCTTACAACCTCATCATCCTCGTCTAAATTGATAAGCTTCACACCACGAGCATACCTACTCATAACACTGATGTTCTCAGCGTCCATCTTTATCATCTTACCGTTTTTTGTGATTATTATTACATCATCTAAATCGTTTAAAGAAAGACTTTCAACTACTCTATCCCCTCTTTTAAGCTTTATACATTTAACACCCTTACCACCACGCCTAATTTTTTTTATGTCCTCTATCCTTAAAAGTTTCCCAATTCCATCTTTTGTAACAACTATAACCTTTGTATGCTCTCCATTTCTAAATTTATCCGCACTTACAACCTTATCATCACCTGAAAGCCTAATACCTCTAACACCGGAAGCCGTACGCCCCATATCCCTTATTTCACTTGCATCAAACTTTATACACATACCATTTTCTGTAACAATAACAATTTCATCATTCTCTTTAACATCAAACACACTTACAAGCGAATCCTGCTCATCCAACTTAATAACAAGCTTACCATTCGATAGTATTTTTTCGAAGTGCTTAAAAGATGAACGCTTAACCGTCCCAGATTTTGTAACAAAGAACAAACTGTCAGTTTCATTAATCGGAACAATCGTCTTTATTGTCTCCTGCGGTTGCAGTTTAACAAAATTTACTACAGGTCTACCCTTAGATGAAGGAGATTGCTTCGGTATATTGTAAGCTTTAATCGCATAAACTCTGCCAAAATTTGTAAAACACAACAGCGTATTTAAACTGTTTGTTAAGAAAATATCGGTTATGTAATCATTATCTGAGAAGGTAGCCGCAATTCTACCCTTCCCACCTCTATTCTGAGTAGAGTAAATATCTAAAGGAACAGCCTTTATATAACCCTTTTTCGAAAATGTAACTATAAGTTGTTCATCTTTTATTATATCCTCAACCGTAATATCCTCAATCCTATCTAAAATCTGGGTTCTTCTCTCATCAGCATAAGTCTGTTTAACATATAATAATTCATCTCTTATAACCTTCTTAAGAACACCTTTATCCCTTAAAATGCTCTCATAGTAGGATATATCCTCTAAAACCTGCCTATACTCATCTACAATTTTCCGCTTTTCTAAAGCAACAAGCCTTGCAAGTTTCATATCGAGAATGGCTTGTGTTTGCTTATCAGATAATTTAAACCTAACTTTTAACCTATCTCTTGCTTCCTGCGTAGACTGGGATGACTTTATTATGGACACAACCTCATCAATGTTATCAAGCGTAATTAAAAGACCTTCAAGTATATGCGCTCTATCTTTGGCTTTAGTTAAAAGATAAGATGTTCTACGCTTTACAATATCTATTCTATGCCTGATAAATACCTCTATTGCATCCCTTATATTCAAAAGCTTTGGCGTGTTGTCCACCAGAGCCATCATATTAATACCAAAGGTCGTCTGAAGGTTTGTATATTTAAACAGTTTATTTAAAACAACCTCTGGTTGCTCATCTTTCTTTAATTCTATTACTATTCTAATACCTTCTTTATTGGACTCATCCCTTAAATCAGATATTCCCTCAATCTTTTTATCTTTAACAAGCTGTGCAATACTCTGTAAAAGCAACGCTTTATTAACTTGGTATGGTAGTTCGTAAACTATTAAAGCATTTCTATTCTTAATTTTTTCTTCCTTAACACGAGCCCTTACCTGAACCCTACCAACACCCTTTCTATACGCATCTTTTATGGAGGCACTATCAAAGCAAATGCCGCCTGTAGGAAAATCCGGACCTTTAATATAATTTAGAATTTCATCCAAAGTGACATCACCCTCTTTTTCCAAAAAAACCATACAAGCATCTATTACCTCTGTTAAATTGTGCGGCGGTATTTTTGTTGCAAATCCCACTGCTATTCCATCTGAACCATTCATAAGAAGATTAGGTATAAATGTGGGCAAAACAGAGGGCTCTTGAAGCGAATCGTCGTAGTTAGGAACAAAGTCAACACTGTTTTTATCCAAATCCTTAAGCATCTCCTCGGCCAACTTCGTAAGCCTGACCTCTGTATACCTCATTGCAGCGGGGCTGTCGCCATCGATGGAGCCAAAGTTACCCTGACCGTCGATCAGTGGATAGCGCATGGAAAAATCCTGGCTCATCCTAACCAAAGCATCGTAAACAGCCATATCACCATGGGGATGGTATTTACCTATGACATCACCAACAACACGGGCACTTTTTTTATAGGGTTTATTGTGTTCTAAATTTAACTCTTTCATCGCATAAAGAATTCTACGGTGAACAGGTTTTAGTCCGTCCCTAGCATCGGGAATTGCCCTACCCACAATGACACTCATGGAGTAATCAAGGTAAGACTGCTGCATCGTGTCCTTTATATCAATTGGTATTACATTCGAGTCTGCAAATAAATCTTTCATATATCAACCTCAGATATCCAAATGTTTTACAAATCTTGTGTTTTTTTCAATAAAATCCTTTCTCAATTGAGGATTATTCCCCATAAGCATGTCAAAAACCCTGTCAGCTTCCTCAGCATCTGACACTGTTACCTGCAACAAATTTCTACGTGCAGGGTCCATTGTTGTTTCCCAAAGCTGCTGGGGGTTCATCTCACCTAAACCTTTGTAACGCTGTATCTCAAGCCCTTTCTTGGCCCTCTCCTCTATGAAATCAAGCATATCTTTAACGGTTTTAAACTCTAAAATTTCATTATTAATTTTTACCTTAAAGGGCGGTTTCCCTAATAAATTTTTGCTTGGAGCGTACTGACTAATTAATTTATACTCATGAGAGTCGAAGAAGTCCTTATTCATAAATATTTCTTTTTCCTCATTATCTATTTCATACCTAAAAACCAATGAATCTCCCTCTAATTTAACCTCTTTTAAAACAATATCTGAATTTTCTTTTAAGCAACTGTTAAGTATATTTTTAAGGTTATCCAAATCGCTCAGGTTAACATTTATTATAGACAAACACCTAATTATCTCTTCAGAAGGATACTTTTTAGAAAGCCTTTCGACCATATTTTCATAAACAAGAAGTTTATTAAGAATTTTTCTAAAATCATCTTTAGAAATCTCTTTTTCATCAACAATAGGAACAAAACCTTCAATTCCTTTATTAACCAAAAACTCTTTCATTTGCTTTTCGTCTTTGACATAAAACTCTTTTTTTCCTATTTTACACCTATAAAGTGGGGGTTGAGCTATATAAACATAACCATTTTCTATCAGTTCTCTAAAATACCTAAAAAACAACGTTAAAATCAATGTTTGAATATGACTACCATCAACATCCGCGTCCGTCATTATAATAATTTTGTGGTACCTAACATCATCTATATTGAAAGATTCATTGATTCCTGTCCCAATTGCAGTAATAATATTTCTAATCTCTTCACTTTCTAAAATTTTTTTAAGGTTTGATTTTTCTGTATTTAGAATCTTACCCTTAAGAGGTAAGATAGCTTGATACACTCTATCGCGAGCTTGTTTAGCACTTCCACCAGCTGAGTCACCCTCAACAAGGAATAGTTCAGCCTTTGATGGGTTTTTCTCTTGACAATCTGCTAATTTACCCGGCAAACCTTTAGATTCAAAAACTGTTTTTCTTCTAACAAGCTCTTTTGCCTTTCTTGCGGCTTCACGTGCATTATATGCTTTCAAGACCTTCTCAATTATAACCTTCGCTAATGCTGGATGTTCATCAAAATACTCATTGATTTTTTCATAAAGATTGGTTTGTATAACGTTTTGTACCTCAGTGTTAACAAGTTTCGTTTTTGTTTGACCTTCAAATTGTGGGTTGGGCAGTCTTACAGATAGTATGGCAATTATACCCTCTCTAACGTCATCCCCTGAGAAAACGATATTATTTTTTACAAGTCCAGAGCTTTTAGCATATTTGTTTATTGTCTTTGTTAATACTGTTTTAAATGCAGATAAATGAACTCCGCCCTCAACCGTATTAATTGAGTTTGCAAATGTCAAAATAGTTGATGAATATGTATCTGTATAAACAAAAGCCAACTCCACATTTATATTGCCATCCTGAATATTGAAATATATTGGTTCTTCAAATAACTTTCTTTTTGTCTTAGAAAGATAATCAATAAATTCAATTATACCTTTTGTGTAATGAAATACTTCAGATTTATCTGTTCTCCTATCAAATAAGATTATCTTTACACCCTTATTTAAGAAAGCTAACTCTCTAAGTCTTTTAGATAATATCTCAAAACTAAACTCTGTTGTCTCAAATATTTCCTTATCTGGTAAAAACGTTACAGTTGTACCAGTTTCTTTTGTTTCACCGACAACTTCTAAGTTTGTTTTTGGTATCCCTCTTTCAAATTCCTGTTTAAATATCTTTTCATCTCTTTTGACCTCAACGATTAAAGATTCAGAAAGGGCATTAACAACACTTATTCCAACGCCGTGTAAGCCACCTGAAACCTTATAACTTTTACTATCGAACTTACCACCCGCATGGAGAGTAGTTAGAACCAATGTTACCGCTGGTACTTTTTCTTCTGGGTGTATATCTACAGGTATGCCCCTACCATTATCTTCAACTGTAATTGAATTGTCTTCGTTTATGTAAACGTTGATTGTATCGCAAAAGCCTGCCATTGCTTCATCAATTGAGTTATCAACCACTTCATAAACCAAGTGGTGTAAGCCTTCGACAGATGTTCCTCCAATGTACATAGCAGGTCTTTTTCTAACAGCTTCTAATCCCTTTAAAACCTTTATATCTTCTGCAGTGTATTGTTTCAACTTTGTAACTCCTCCGTGAGATTTATTGTGTTATAACCGTTATAAGAGCCTAACGTAGTTATGAATATTTGATTTGGTAGAGATTTTATAACCTCAAAAGTCATCTCTTGTACACTTTTATCTAAGTCCCCTTCTAAGTCATCAACTAAAAAAATAGGCAAAAGCCCGTGCGAATTATACATTTTTAGTATGGCTAATACAATACATAAAAGGCTAATTTTTCTCTCTCCGACAGAAGAATAAAAAAATAGATTCATATTATCCAGCGTTATTTTTAGTGAGTCTTTTTTTAATGACATGAGAATTTTTCTTTTTAATAACTCTTCTTTCAATATAGATTCTTTAACCTCTCCTTCTGAATAGGATATATCGAGCTTTCTTTTGTGGAATTTATTAAAACAGTTACAGAC
>WFRG01000125.1 GCA_015486705.1 Hippea sp.
TCTTTAAAACCCTTCCATTTTATTGTGTATGTTTGTCCCTCGTGCCACACATCACCAGATGTTGGGGATACTATTTTGGATGATAATTTCTTTTGTCCTTCTGCGTAACTTATCTGAATTGAGAGCATAACTACAACAATTGTAATAATAGCACTTTTATTTAGTTTCATCCGTTGCCTCCAAAATTCTTTCTTAATTTTTAACTCACAATTATTGTTTAAGTCAAGTTTTTTGTTACTCATGCACCGTTTTTTGTGGAAAATGGTCATAAAAAGTTTAAAATTCAACTATGGATTGCGTTGAGGTTTTACAAAGTCTTGCAGGCGATAGAGTGTCATCATCCAATACTATAGCTTTGAAGATGATAGAGTGTTGTGTTGAACTCTTTGGCAAGTACGATTACAGTGGGTTGATTGAAAACATTATAGAAGGCCAGCCGTCAATGGCCGTTGTTTTAAATGTGGCCAGTAGGATATTGAGGGCTGAGGACGAAGGTGAACTTTTGAATCTGAAGGGTGAGTTCTTGGATGCGGAGAGAAATACAGTCAATAGGGCTGTTGATAGGCTAAAAGGTTATAGAAAGGTTGCGACGATCTCTTATTCGAGGACCGTTTTGGAGACGCTGAAGTTGATAAGACCAAAAAGGGTGTTTGTCTCCGTCTCTCATCCGGCAAGGGAAGGTGAAACATTGGCACAAGAGCTGATATCAGAGGGTATTGATGTTGTTCTTTTTGAGGATGCAGCTTATTCTGTTGTAATGGATGAAGTGGAAGCTGTTTTTATCGGTGCAGATGCCGTATTTAGGGATTGTGTTGTTAACAAGATTGGCAGTTTTCCTCTTGCTTTGCTTGCCAATTACTTTGGAAAGGATTTCTTTGTTTTAGCTAATAAGTTCAAATTCTTGAGCGATGATCTAAAGAAGAAATATAGGGTTTTGGATATGGATCCATCTGAAATTACGCATTTAAATTGCGATGTAGTTAACGTATATTTTGAAAAGGTTCCTTTGGAGTTTGTGAAAGAAATAATGTCGGGGGAATAGGAGATGGAGTTTTTGTTTGGTCCTGTGCCTTCAAGGAGGCTGGGTTTGAGTTTGGGTATAAATATCATTCCCCACAAAACTTGCACGTACAACTGTGTTTACTGTGAGGTAGGAAGGACAACGAATCTGACGGTGGAAAGGAAGAGCTTTTACGATCCAGAAGCCATAAAGCGCGAGTTTGTGGAGAATATTGATAAGGTTGGTAAAATAGACTACGTTACGTTTTCAGGCAGTGGTGAGCCAACGTTAAATAAAGACATAGGCGAACTAATCAGATTTGTTAAGGGTAAGGGTTATAGGACGTGCGTTTTGACAAATGGCAGTCTGCTTTACTTGGACGACGTAAAAAACGATTTGATGGAAGCCGATGTTGTTATACCGAGCTTGGACAGTGCAAGGAAGGAGAGTTTTTTAAAGGTCAACAGACCCCATCGTAGTTTGAAACTTGAAAAAATTATTGAGGGTATAAAGGATTTCACAAGGGCATTTAAAGGCAAGATGTGGCTTGAGGTGTTGTTTGTAAAGGGTGTGAATGATAGCGATGAGGATGTGACGGCATTGGTTCAAGCCATAAAAGAGATAAAGCCGTTCAAGGTTCAGATAGGGACAGTTGACAGGCCGCCGGCCGATGATTGGGTTGAGAAATTAAGCGACAAAGAGATGATGGACATTTACACGTACATGAGCGCACATTTGGATGTTGAGGTAGACTTGATTGGTGGGTTTAACAAGGAAAACGACAAGTTCTACGAGGATGTGGAGAGGTCTATTATTAAGCTGATAAACATTAGGCCTTGCACGGAAGATGATTTAAAGAGGATATTTAGCCTGAATGAAGCTGGATTAAAAGAAAAATTGGATAAACTTTTTGAAAAAGGTCAAGCCTTTGAGTATTATTTCGGTGGGAAACGCTTTGTAGTTGGTAATAGGTCCTTGATGAAGGAGAAAATGGCTTAATGGAGGTGAGCGATGGTTCATTACAATGAGTTGGGTTTTGTAAATACTAAAGAAATGTTTAAGGATGCTATGGAAAATGGGTATGCAGTTCCTGCTTATAACTTTAACAACATGGAGCAACTGCAGGCGATAATAACGGCATGCACACTGACTCAATCGCCTGTGATACTTCAAGTGTCAAAGGGTGCAAGAAACTATGCAAACCAGACGCTTTTAAGGTGGATGGCTCAGGGAGCTGTTGAGTTGATGAAAGAGATAGCAACCGAGAATAACTTAAAGGAAATACCAATAGCCTTGCATTTAGATCACGGTGATAGCTTCGATTTATGCAAAAGTTGTGTAGAAATGGGGTTTTCATCTGTTATGATAGACGGTAGCCATTTACCATATGACGAGAATGTTGAGTTAACAGCCAAAGTTGTTGAATACGCCCATAAATACGATGTAACCGTTGAAGGTGAATTAGGTGTTTTAGCCGGTATTGAGGATGATGTGCAAGCTGAAAAGAATATATATACAAATCCTGATGATGTTGAGGATTTTGTAAAAAGGACGGGAGTCGATTCTTTGGCTATAGCCATTGGTACAAGCCATGGAGCTTACAAATTTAAGGTTAAACCAGGTGAGCAACCACCTCCATTGAGGTTCGATATCTTGGAGGAGGTGGAAAAAAGAATTCCTGGATTCCCTATTGTTTTACACGGTGCATCGAGCGTGTTGCAAGAATACGTTCAGATAATAAACAAATACGGTGGAGCTTTGGAGGGTGCAGTTGGTGTGCCAGAAGAGCAGTTGAGGAGGGCAGCAAAGAGTGCCGTTTGCAAGATAAACATAGACTCAGATGGAAGGCTTGTTATGACTGCAAAGGTTAGGGAGATTTTGTGGACTAAGCCAAAAGAGTTTGACCCAAGAAAGTATTTAGGGCCTGCAAGGGAAGAGCTGATAAAGATGTACATGCGCAAGAACAAAGAGGTTTTGGGAAGCGCATTCAGGGTTAAGTGATGAAGAAAGCAAAAGAGATTCAATTGACAGAGGATATTATATCCTTTAAATGGGACGGAAAGGGTGTCTTTGACTTAAAATACACGGCGCATTATGGTTTTATACGTAGTTTGTGCGATAAGGATTTAATTAGTTCTTTGAAAGATTTTTCCTTTAAAAAGAGAAAATTTGATAATTTTGTCCAAGTTGGCATTGGTGGTTCGGCACTCCCTGCGAGTGCCGCTTTGGCTTTTTTTAAGGGCAGTTATTTCAATTTTGAGAGTGGTAAGTACTACTTTGCTTTGGACAACCTCGATCCTGAGCGTTTGAAGCTCGTTTTTTCACTGGATTTGGATAAAACGTTTTTCCATGTAGTTTCTAAAAGTGGAAAGACATCTGAAACGCTATTACAGTTTTTTATACTTTTGGAAAAAGGCAAGATGAAGCCTGAGAATGTGGTAATTTCAACCTCTAAAAATAGTTTTCTGGATAATTTAGGAGAAAAATTGGGCATAAAAAGGTTCTATATACCCGATGATGTGGGTGGTAGATACAGTGTATTTACAACTGTTGGTTTACTTGCTCTTGAATTTTTTGATATTGATATAAACGCTTTTGTTGAAGGCGCAAAAAACGGCGTCAGGGCTTATAGAAACGGTTTTTCATTTCCCAATGAATTTGTGGATTTTGCTATAGGCAACTATAAAGAAGGCAAAAACATGCTTGTGGTTTTCCCTTATAAGGATAGGCTTTTAAAGGTTGGAGAGTGGTTTAGGCAACTGTGGGCTGAGAGCTTAGGTAAGGATGGAAAGGGTCAAACGCCAGTTTTGGCTTTGGGTGTTACAGACCAACATTCCCAGTTGCAACTATATCAAGATGGGCCCGATGATAAGGCTTTTGTATTTATTGATATGCCCGAATGCTGCGATTTTGTAGCAGAAAACGATCACGGTTTTGGTCTGTTTGATGGTGTAAGCCTGGGAAAATTGATGGACATTGAGAAGGAAGCTACGAAAAAGGCTCTGAAAAGCAAAGGCCTTCCAGTGTCTGATATTTACATAAAAAAGTCTGATGAATTTGCTTTGGGTAATCTGCTTATTTCATTAATGATAGCCACAGCTAAAGCTGGTGAGGTTTTAGGCGTTGATCCATTTAACCAACCTGGCGTTGAATTGAGTAAGAAATTTGCAAGAGAGGCTTTAAAGGGTGTTTGAGCTCACGTATTCTACGAGGGTTTACTATGATGATACGGATGCTGGCGGCGTTGTTTATTATGCTAATTATTTAAAATATTGTGAAAGGGCAAAGCAGGAATTTTTTTTGAAACATGGTTGTGACCTGTTTAAGCTGCATAGAGGGGGTCTATATTTAATAGTTAAACAGGTGAAAGCAGATTATGTGAAAAGTTTAAGACTTGGTGATAAATTAGACGTTTTTGTTGACGTTAAAAGACTGAGAAGAGCAAGTATAGAACTTTCGTTTGAGATTAAATCTTTTAATGATGTGATGTTTAAAGGTGAAATACAATCTGTTATGGTTGACAAGGACAATAAAATTGTTAGATTGCCTGATTGTATAAATAAAATTAGGGGGGGTTGATATGGCAAGAAGAAGTGATGTGATGTTGAGGGGGCCAGAAAGAGCACCACACAGGTCATTGTTTAAAGCTGATGGTTATACGGATATCGAACTGAATAGACCGATAATTGCGATTGCTAACTCATACAACACGATTGTTCCAGGCCACGTTCACATGCAGCAATTAGTTGAAGCTGTTAAATATGGAATTTACTTGGCTGGTGGAACGCCGATAGAGTTTAACGTCATTGGTGTTGACGATGGAATAGCAATGGGCCATTTGGGTATGCACTACTCGCTTCCATCACGCGAGTTGATAGCAGATTCCGTTGAGACAATGGTTAACGCCCATCCTGTTGATGGGCTTGTTATTCTGCCCGCCTGTGACAAGATTGTTCCTGGTATGATGATGGCTGCTGCACGGGTAAATATACCTTCCATAATGATTTCCGGCGGCCCAATGCTTGCAGGTAGGTATAACGGAACAGACATAGATTTAGCTCAGGTATTTGAAGGTGTAGGTAAATATTTGAGTGGTGCAATTACAGAAGAAGAACTTAAAAAGATAGAAGAGGCCGGTTGTCCGTCTTGTGGATCGTGCTCTGGTATGTATTCTGCAAACTCAATTAACTGTATAAGCGAGGTTTTAGGGCTTTCCCTACCCGGCAACGGCACAATTCCGGCACCGATGGCTGCACGTGTTAGACTTGCCAAGATTGCAGGCATGAAGATTGTGGAGCTTGTGGAAAGAGGCATAAAGGTAAGGGATATAATGACAAAAGAAGCATTTTTGAATGCAATAGCAGCTGATATGGCAATGGGCTGTTCTACAAATACGGTTTTGCACCTGTTGGCTATAGCACATGAGGCCAAAGTTGATTTGACGCTTGATGATTTTGATAAGATGACAGATAAGGTGCCGGACTTATGCGCGTTTTCTCCTGTTGGTCCATACCACCTACAGGATTTGGATGAGGCCGGTGGCATGATGGCACTTTTGAATAGGCTTGATCCATTGGGTATACTGAATAGGGATTGTATAACTGTGACGGGTAAGATGATCTATGAAAACTATAAAGATGCACGCGTTTACAGAGATGAGGTTATAAGACCATTGGATAAGCCCTACTATCCAAGAGGTGGTTTGACGATCCTAAAGGGCAACCTTGCACCGGATGGTGCAGTGCTCAAGCAGTCTGGCGTTGATACGTCTATGAACAAGTTTGTTGGACGCGCGAGGGTATTTGACAGCGAAGAAGAGGCTTTGAAGGCAATCTTTGCTAAAGATATACGCAAGGGCGATGTTGTTGTGATAAGGTACGAAGGGCCTGCTGGTGGGCCTGGCATGAAAGAGATGTTGCAGCCAACGTCCGCCATAGCCGGCATGGGTCTTGACAAGGATGTGGCTTTAATAACAGATGGAAGGTTTTCAGGGGCAACGAGGGGATTGTCTGTCGGTCATATATCGCCTGAAGCAGCAAGGGGCGGCTTGATTGGGTTGATAGAGGAGGGTGATCAAATTGAATTTGATGTTGAGAAAAAAAGTATGAATTTGCTTGTGGATAGAGAGACAATTGAAGAAAGAAGAAAGAACTTCAGACCCAAACCACCAAAGATCAATACGGGATGGCTTAAGAGATATGCAAAA
>WFRG01000126.1 GCA_015486705.1 Hippea sp.
GTTACAACCTGACCCCTATGGCGCACAAGATATACCAACAGTTTAAACTCCGTTGGCTTTAACTCTATCTTTTTGCCACCTCTTGTTACCGTGTAGTTTTCCAGGTTTATTTTTAAATCTGCAACCTGGAGTATCTTGCTGGGCGTTTCTTTTCCCCTTCTAAGCAAAGCCTCAACCCTTGCTAAAAGCTCTGAAAATGCATAAGGTTTTGGCAGGTAGTCATCCGCACCGCTTTTTAAACCTTCCACCCTTTCATCAACTTCACCCAAAGCGCTTAAAACCAAAATCGGCGTTTTGTTACCCGAAGCCCTGAGCATCTTAATTATACTCAAACCATCTATACCGGGAAGCATCCTATCGATTATCAATAGATCGTATTCACTGTTCATGGCAAGGTAAAGGCCATCTTTTCCATTGTCAACATGATCAACAGTATAATTGCTCTCCGATAAACCCCTAATTATGAAATGAGCAGTCTCTTTATCGTCCTCAATTAAAAGAATCTTCATACAAACATTTATAAGATCTCATGTCTACTAAGTCAAATTACAAAATGTTAATGTTGTTTGATTAAAAAGATTGCCAAATTTTAATCTTTCAGAAAGGTTGTCTTAATTTTTCCTTTATAAAATTGTCCAATTTAAAAAATAAGGAGGGTTTTTATTTGTTCGCATTCCGTAGATTTTTAGAAATCATTGCTATAGCCTTAGTGTTCAATACCTGCTTATACTTTCAGGCGTTCTCAAAAGCTACTCAATTGCCCTATCTTTGGCATACATACAAAAACGATATCTCATACAGCGCAAATCAGATTAGCAACAACTGGGAAGTGGCTTTGGGAATGGCGGCATTAGTTGGCGCAAGCTTTCTTTTAGACAACGGCATTAAGGGTTACTCCCAAAGACACCAAAATAGCTTTATGGATCACTTTACAGACGATGTTAAGCCTCTTGGTAACGGTTTCGTAGTTTTACCTGCAGCTTTGGGATTAGGTGCAATAGGCTACTACAGTAAAAACAACAAATTGCTGGATGCCTCATATACGTCTGTCGAATCAATCATAACGGCAGGCGCGATAACAGGGATTATTAAGGTTACTGCCGGAAGATCAAGACCAAATAACGGCCACAATCACACATTCTTTAAACCATTCAACACGGACGATAAATATCAATCCTTCCCTTCAGGGGATGTAACAACAGCATGGGCATTTGTAACGCCCTACGCCATATACTACCATCAACCCCTGCTTTATCTAATCCCAATTTCAGTGGGTGTTGAGAGAATCTACAAAAACGAGCATTGGTTCTCAGATACCGTTGCATCTTCCGTCATTGGTTTCTTTACAGCCTATCTTTTTAGCGAATCGCACCTAAACAACAGCAATTTCTCCATATTTGCAGACGGGAGATACATAGGGGTAAGCTATAGGTTTAAGTGATGAATCAAAATTGCTTTACTCAGGAAAGCAAAACAATTAAAATGAAAAACATATGAAAAAACTGAAAATTTTAATAGTGATTCTTTTTCCTTTAATTTTATTGGGTTGCACAACCTTTCACCACAGGCCTATAGAAAACTACACTTACCAAAATAAACCCAATATTTCAAAACCCATAACGCCAGAAAAAGCAGTAAAATTGGCTCTGCTTTACAACCCCCAGCTAAAGATCGAAAGGGCAAAAAGCAATATAAAAAAATCCCTTTTGCTCTCATTGGGTTTGCTTTCAAATCCACAACTAAGTGGTGATATACAAATTCCATCCGGTGGAAATACATCAGGTGCCACAAACGGTTATGATTTGGGCGTATCATGGGGCACAAATAAACTCTTTACATCATCTATTTATAAAAAAGCAAGGAGCGAAAAGCTCAAAGAAATTGAACTAAAACTTGCATGGAAAGAGTGGCTAACAGGAGAAAAAGCAAAACTAATCGATTATAAACTCATAATTTTAAAAAGACAGATAGACGAGGCAGAAAACTTCGAGAGCCTGTTAAAAAGATATGTAATAAGCTCGAAAAGATATTTAAGAGATGGCCTTGTGTCTTTAAAAAACTTCAATTCACTTATTCAAGATTATCTCAATATCACAGAGCTTGTTTCAAGGCTTAAAAATCAATACATAAAGGAAGAATCTACATTAAAAGAACTCATAGGCTGCGCGCAGGGTAAAGCATTAAAAATTAAAGAAGCAAAAGTGCCGAATAATGCTGTTTTGCCAAAGGAAGGCTATTTAACTAACTCCATAAAAAGCAGGCTTGATATTATAGCTATAAGAGAAGCCTACAAAGAAAACGAATATATGCTAAAAGCGGCGATTATGGAGCAATTTCCAGATATCGTTATAGGTTTGACATCATCAAGGGACAACAGCGACCTCTACACAATAGTTCCTGGAATTTCAATATCCATTCCCATCTTTAATCACAACCAGGCAAAAATTGCAAAGTTAAGGGC
>WFRG01000127.1 GCA_015486705.1 Hippea sp.
TGTTTAATGCGTTGGATTTAGCATGCTCTATAATTCTCTCAAGTAGTAAAACATTGTGTACAACAGGCGTTATATTGGCTTTCAACATCGTATCTATATCGAACGAATCCACGCAACTCATAGCAAGAACAGGCTTCTTTATTCCTTTTTTCTTAAGTATCACACCCTCTTTTATGTGTGCTACACCGAGGTAGGCTACGCTGCTATAAATCGATAGTTCCCTTGCCACTCTAACAATACCATGGCCATAGGCATCCGCTTTTATAACAGGTATAACATAAACACCTTTATCTACATAGTTGCTTATTGCCTCAAAGTTATGGTGCAAGTTAGACAAATGAACAATTGCTTTACTGTGAAAGTTCATAAAAACACCCCATAGGTGAGTATAGAAAAATTCAAGGACAAACTCAACTTGAAAACATGAACGGTTTTAAAGTATAAAAGGCAGCATGAAAGAGAAACTTTTGGAAATATTCAATAGGCTTTATGAGAGGTTTGGCTCTCAACGCTGGTGGCCTGCTGAAACAGAAGATGAGGTGGTAATCGGAGCGGTTTTAACCCAAAATACAGCATGGAAAAATGTCGAAAGGGCTTTAAGCAATTTAAGGAACAACGACCTACTAAATCTCAAAAAGCTCTCAGAAGTTGACATCGAAATTATAAAAGATCTCATAAAACCCGCTGGTTTCTTCAATCAAAAAGTCATTTATTTAAAAAATGTTTCTGAATTTTTAACCAAAAACGGCGGATTCGAAAAACTTTCAAACCTCGATACAAAAAGTTTGAGACAGAAACTCTTGAATATCAAAGGCGTAGGTAAGGAAACTGCAGATTCAATTCTTCTTTATGCTTTTAAAAAGCCAATATTTGTTGTAGACGCATACACAAAGCGCTTAGCTGAAAGACATAATTTGTGCAACTGTTCAAGTTATGATGAAATACAGAAGTTATTCATGGAAAACTTACCCCTTGATGAAAAATTGTTCAACGAGTATCATGCTTTGATAGTGAGATTAGCAAAGGATTTTTGTAAGAAAAAACCTGTTTGCTATGGTTGTCCTTTAGAGGATTTTGTATGAAGCTAATAGGTTTAACAGGCTCTATATCAACTGGGAAATCAACAGTTGCCAAGATGCTTAAGGGTTTGGGCTTTTACATTATCGACGCAGACGAAATTGCTCACTCTGTTTACGAAAAAGGTGAGAAAGCTTACTTTGACATTGTAAAGGCATTTGGAACAGAAATTTTGAACAAAAACGGAGAGATTGACAGAAAAAAGCTTGGCAAGCTGGTTTTAAATGATAAGGAAAGGTTATCCTTGCTTGAAGGAATTGTACATCCGGCTGTAGAGCAGAAAAGGTTAGAAATATTGGAAAAAATAAAAAAAAGGGAACCCAATGCCTATATTATTCATGACATACCTCTGCTCTTTGAAAAAAATTTACAATCAATGTTTGACTGCGTAATAGTCGTTTATGTTCCCAAAGAGGTACAGATAAAAAGGCTGATGGAAAGGGATTGTATATCAAAAGAAGAGGCTTTAAAAAAGGTATCCTTGCAATTGTCGATTGAAGAAAAAAGAAGGCTTGCAGATATTGTGGTAGACAACTCCAAAACGTTAGATGAAACACAAAAACAGGTCAAAAATATCGCAAGAAGAATTAAAAGCGGGGAGCTTTGTTAAAAAGTTGCAAATGAAACTATTTTTTGTAAAATTCCAAAAAGAGGTGGTTATGAAAAGGGCTGGATTAGTTATTGCTTTGATGATGATATTTGCTCAAATGGCAAGTGCTGAAAGGGTTTACACTTTAAAAGAGGCGATAAACCAAGCTTTAAGCAAAAATTACCTAATCAAAGCAACAGAAGAAAATATAAAAGCATCTGTTGCCCACAAATATAGTGCAACTTCAGCTATGTTACCTAAAATAGAGTTCGAATACAATTTTGCCCACTTAAATAACTATCCGTATGCCCTAGCAATGGGAAGAAAAATGAAAATGGGAGACAGAAACTCTGTAAAGTGGAATATAACAATTACACAGCCAATTTTTACGGGCTTTGCGCTGTCATCAATGAGAGAGATAGCAAAGCTAGGTGTAGAGTTGAGTAAAGTATACAAGAAAGAGGCAGTATTGGATTTGGCAGAAAACGTCAAGATTGCCTATTTTGACATCTTACTTGCAAAAAAATATCTAAAGACAGCAAAAGAAGCAGTAGAACAGCTAAAAGCGCACGTTAAGGATGCAGAAAATCTGTATAAACAAGGCATGATACCTTTGAACGATCTCTTAAAATCTAAAGTGGCATTGGCTAATGCTATAGAACAAGAAACTGAAACAAAGAATAATTTAAAAGAGGCTATTTCTGCGCTGAATGTAGCCTTAAACAACAGTATAAGTGAAGATGTGGAGATAAAAGATGTTAACACATTTAGAGAGTTCACATTGCCATTGAACAGGCTTTACACGATAGCCTTAAATAATAACCCACTATTAAAACAGCTTTCATTGCAGCTAAAGCAACAAGGGTATGCAATAAAACTTGCAGAAAGCAGCTACTACCCCCAAATCGGCATATTCGCCCAATACCAAAGGAGCGGATACAATATGCTTGCCAAAGATAATACGCTTTCTAATGACCACAACTCCATGATTGGATTACAAATTAAATGGGACTTATTTGACTCATTTAAAACAAAATTCGACGTAGAGGAGCAGGAGCACAAGAAACTTGGGCTGCTTGAAAAGTATTTACAAACGAAAAAAGATATAAAATTTAACGTAAAAAAAGCCTATTTAGAGCTTAAAACCGCGGAGGAGAACATAAAAACGGCTACTGTTGGCTTAAGGCAAGCGAGGGAAAACTTTAGAATCACAAACATTCGTTATAAACAAAACATGACAACATCAACAGAAGTATTAGATGCAAGAACATATCTTACACAAGCAGAGCTCAATTATAACCATGCTTTATACGGGTATTACATCGCTTTAGCAAAGTTGAAAAGGGCTATGGGCGAGTATTAATCTGCATGAGTTATTTTGCCTTAACACTTGTAATTTTTTCTGCCTTAATGCACTCATCCTACAACTTTGCTTACAAAAGAAGCAAGGTAAAGATTTTATATATATGGAGCATATTTTCTGTTGCCGTTTTTATAATGACAGTAGCAGCCATATTTAGAGAAGGCTTTATATCCGCCAGCCTAAGAACAATTGTCCTCGCATCAATATCTGCGCTGTTTTTTACCTTATACCAAATTTACACAGGAAAGGCATACGCACTTTCAAAGGGTGACATGTCCATTGTATATCCTTTAAGCATAACAGCCCCTTTGTACATACCATTTCTTGCATATGTTTTTATTGGTGAGCGTGTTAGTTTAACAACATTTCTTGGTATAGTGTTGGCGTTATCAGGAACATACCTTATACAATTAAACGTACCACTGAAAAAAATTAAACTTAAGAAAATAGATTTAAAGGAAAAACATATAAGATATGCCCTATTCGCAGGATTTATTTACTCATTTGGAGCTATAGTTGATAAAATTGGCGTAGGGAAACATGATTTCTTCATATACACGTATTGGGTTGTTCTAATCATGTTCATATATATGACAATTACCATATTGAAAAACAAAAAACTTTCACAAGATATTTCATATTGTTACAGAAACAGCTTTTATAAGGTCATAGTAGGCGGTGCATTGCTTATGCTTTCCTTTTTATCCTACCGATGCGCAATGCAGATAACAGAGATTAGCGCAGTTGCAGGTGCACGCCAAATCAGTTCACTATTTGGGGTTTTAATGGGAATATTTCTGTTAAAGGAGCCATACGGAACGCTCAGATTTTTTGCAACCGCACTAATCGTAATGGGTGTTGTACTCATAAAAATCGGCTAATTAATCCTGTAATTTTATAAACACACCCACAATTTGCCATTTACCGTTATTCTTGTAGTACTCAAAGTCAAAACCAACCTTTCTGGGTTGGGATGGGAAATAGCCCAAAACTTTCAATACACCATTACTCTCTTTTTCTTTCTTCTGTATCACTGGTTCTAAACTACCAATATTTTTCCAGTCAATCGGAGCTGATTTAAACGGCTCAAAAGCCTTCTCTACCTTCTCTAAGCTTACAGAGCTCTGAAACTGAGGCGCCGTGTAATTGTAGAAATCTGAGTAGTAACCTGTAGCTATGGCATTACCCAATTTCCCCATTGTTTCCTTAACAATAAACACGACATCATTTTGACTTTGCTTTGGCGTATTTGTTACCGTTGAAGAGCTTGTTACTATGCCCGATCTTGGCAAAGTTATATGATTTATCTTCCAGGAGTCATTTTCTTTAATAAGGGTTATCTCTATGGGAATAGCAGAGCCATCTGTAAAATTAATTTTTCCCTTTAATTTTCCAGTACCATCGGCGTTAGCTTCCCTTGTTGTAAAACTGCAATCCTTGTAGTTTCTAAACCTCGACACAGGAAATGCTCTCTTCAGCTGATCCATTGTTGTAGCCTGTTTAAAATTCACAGACAGATACTTTTCAGCTTCATTATAATTACCGTTTTTAATGGATTTAAAGAAATTGTCGGCTGTAGATGCCAAATCAGATGTAAAAAACATAGCAACACCAAAGGCTATAACACCAAGAACAACCAAAAACACCAGAAACTTAAGCAACTTCTTCACGATAACCTCCATTTAAAAAATTTAATTAGTTTTATAAACTTCATAAATTCTATCAAACATGTATTGAATTATCAAAACATTTTTCAAGGAACAAAGCAAAATGGTACCGTATTGAAAATATAAACTAAATGTGATAAGTTAATTTAAATTTTAAAGGGGGTTAAAGATGTCTCTATTCGAAGAAACATTAGATAAAATTAAACCCACAGACAAATCAATAGAGTACAAAATACAAAGTCGTTTGGACAGTCTAACAAAACCGCAGGGTAGCTTAGGCATGCTTGAAGAGATAGCCAAAAAATACTGTCTAATCAGAAATACAACTTCACCAAAAATTAACAAAAAGAGAATCTACACGTTTGCAGCCGATCATGGTGTTACAGAAGAAGGCGTCTCAGCATACCCAAAAGAGGTTACGCCACAGATGGTTTTAAACATGCTCAATGGCGGTGCAGCAATAAATGTTCTATCGAAACATGCAAATGCAGAGGTAAAGGTTGTGGATATCGGTGTGGATTACGATTTTAATGATAACGAGAACCTTATCAAAAGGAAAATCGCATACGGAACAAAAAATATTACAAAAGGCCCTGCCATGAGTAAAGCGGAGGCAATTAAAGCCATTGAAGTGGGTATAGAACTTGCAAATAATGCCTACAAGGAGAATGTTGATATATTAGGCACTGGTGATATGGGTATAGGTAACACAACACCGTCATCAGCCCTATTTGCAGCTTTGATGCCAGAAAGCGTAGAAAATGTGACAGGTAGGGGCACAGGCATCAACGACGACACGCTCAAAAGCAAGATAAAAGTGATAAAAATCGCACTAAAGACAAACAAAAAACTATTAACAGACCCTTTAAGCACTCTTTCTTCTGTAGGTGGTTTAGAGATAGTGGGCATATGTGGTCTTATCTTAGGGGCATCGGCAAACAAGATCCCCGTTGTTGTTGACGGTTTTATATCATCCGCTGGAGCTTTAGTTGCATACAAACTCAATCCCAATGTTAAGGACTACATGTTCTTTAGCCACAGATCTCAGGAATTGGGCCATCATAAGTTTCTGCAGTGGATTAAAGAAAAACCCATTTTAGATTTAAATATGAGACTTGGCGAAGGGACAGGCGCAGCTTTAGCCATGACTATTATTGAAGCCGCTATAAAAATCTACAACGAAATGGCAACGTTTGATTCTGCAGGTGTATCAGAAAAAGAGAGTTAAACCAAAGAAAAGGTATATGAAAACATAAACATATCTGCTTTATTAAGGGAAATCTTTTTTAAAAGTTCAAAATTCGGCTTTTTATCTTTGGCAAAGTTTAATTCCATAAGCTCTTTAAATATACAACCAAAGTAAATATCCCTTTTCTCATTGACAAGCAATAAATCATTGGCATTTATACTGACAGCTTTTTCCATATCAAAACAATTTTTTCCAACCATAAAATAGTCACAATCTTCAAAACAAAAGCTAAGCTTATAATCAACCTGACCTTCTTCGGTAGAAATCAATATATCATCCACCACAACAGCTTGTTCTTTTATAGTAAAAATCCTTTTGATTTCACCAAAGTCAGTATCAAACTCGAATGAAACCAAGCTTGAGAGTTGGCTAATAAAAGGTTCACTCAATTCACCTGGAATATTCAAAACAAAAGATGTGTCGCAAATTATATTATATCCAGAATTGACTATGCTTAAGCTTTTCACCGAGCCATTTTTACTTACCCATATTTCAAAATCAACATTTTTTAGCACAAATCCATGCTCAATTTCTTCTATCTCAACAATACCCATTATGCAACCCACTCCACCATTTTAGCCTTTATTAATGTTTCCACACCTTCTAAACCTGAGCTTTTTACCGCTCTATCCAAAAAATATAGGTCGCCCAACATATGTTTTACCTTTTTCTTGCCAAATCTATCACACAACCTTTTGAAAGATGAATAATAACCCTTAAATATTTGAGAAAAACAATTTTCATCACAATCACACGCAACATAAATCTTAATGAAATTATCTGACAACAGATGTACAAAAAGAGATGGGTGTATTTGATTTAATATATTATCTATTTTATCCAAAAGTCCTTTCAAATTACCTTTATTTAGAAACTTAAACAGGTCTTTTGTGTAAAATTTAGAAGTTTCAAAAACTGATTGTTCTACGTCTTCTAAAGTAATTGGGTCTTTATTATGACAGAACAGCAAAACCACATCAAATGAATTATTGATAAATGTTGTATCTTTACCGGAAAACAAATCAACTAAAAATTCTAAAGCCTTTGGCTCTATAATCTTTTTATTCATATTAGCCTTATAGAGCAAAAATTCCTGAATCTCCTTTGATGATGGTCTTTCAAAAATAAAGGTATTTGAAAAATTAATGTTGCAATCCAAAGAATCCACAACAAAAACGTTATTTTTAGGTTCTTTAAAACTTATTTTCTTGGTAAGCTTAAAGTCAATATAGCAATAGATGAGCTTTCTTTTAGAATCAAACAAACCACCCGATAAAGCCTTTAGGTTTACCTCCTTTAGCTCTTCCTCATTTTCAGCATAAGTTTTCTCAATCATCATATCTTTCGCCTTTGCAATTCTTTCCACATACAGTTGTTTTAAAAAGTAATCATCACCACAAAATATATACAAATTTGATATCTTGCTTGATTTAATTTGCTTCTTTAAGTCTCTTTGATTCATAACTCTTTTCTACAAGCATCTTTATTATTGGATGCGGAGATAAAGGCCTTGATTTAAACTCAGGATGAAATTGAACAGCTATAAAAAATGGATGGTCTTTCAACTCCACAATTTCAACAAATTCTCCATCAGGGCTTTCCCCACTTACAACAAGCCCCATCTTTTCAAAAACTACTCTATATTCATTGTTAAATTCGTATCTATGCCTGTGTCTTTCACTTATTTTCTTCTTCCCGTAAACCTTATATGCTAAAGTAGACGGCTTAATAACGCAAGGATGCGCTCCAAGTCTCATTGTACCACCCTTATCTGATGTTTCATCTCTCTTTATAATCTGACCATCCTTCTCCCACTTTTTTGCCAAATGTATAACCTTATGTGGAGAGGCTTTATCAAATTCTTCAGAGTGTGCATCTTTTAGCTTTGCCACATTGCGTGCAAACTCAACAACTGCAGCCTGCATACCCAAACAAATGCCTAAAAAAGGCACACTCTTCTCACGGGCATATTTTATAGCCCTGATTTTTCCCTCTATACCCCTTGAGCCAAATCCACCAGGAACCAAGATGCCGTCCACATCTTTAAGCAACTCCTCAAATCCGTCGTTTTCTAAATCTTCAGCCTCTATCCACTTCAAATCTACTCTTAGATTAAGGCTTGCACCTGCATGAATAAAGGATTCAACCAAGCTTTTGTAAGATTCTTTTAAACCAATATACTTACCAACAAAAGCTATTTTCACGTAATCCTTGGGTTTCCTAATAGCCTCAACTATCCTTTCCCATTCAGTAAAATCCGGCTTTTTTTTGGGGGTAATATTGAGTTTTTTTATTACAAGATTATCCAGTTTCTCTTTTTTGAATTTAAGTGGAATTTCATACACCGTATCAACATCAATCGCATTTATAACCGCTTCTTTTTCAACGTTACAGAACATTGCAATCTTTTCTTTAGCATCTTTTGTAAGTTTTTTCTCGCTTCTGCACACGATAATATCAGGAGAAATACCTATAGATTGCAGCTCTTTAACGCTATGTTGAGTTGGCTTTGTTTTTAATTCTCCGGCTGCTTTTATGTAAGGAACAAGTGTCAGGTGTATGTATAGACAGTTTTCCCTGCCTGCATCGTACCTCATCTGTCTAATTGCCTCCAAAAACGGCAATCCTTCAATATCTCCAATTGTTCCACCTATTTCTACGATTAACACATCTTTATCTTTACCTGCCTCTTTTATGCGCCGCTTTATCTCATCCGTTATATGGGGAATCACCTGAACAGTCTTACCTAAGTAATCACCTCTTCTTTCTCTCCTAATTACAGAATAATAAACCTGACCCGTTGTAAAGTTGTTTTTCTTAGAAAGCGTTAAACCAGTAAACCTTTCATAATGACCTAAATCCAAATCTGTCTCTGCCCCATCGTCAAGCACATAAACCTCACCGTGCTGGTAGGGATTCATTGTTCCTGGATCAACGTTTATATAAGGATCTATCTTAACAATAGAAATCTTAAAACCATACGACATTAAAAGAAAGCCCAAAGAGGCTGATGTAATGCCTTTGCCCAAAGAAGAAACAACGCCACCCGTTATAAAAATGTACTTTTTAGCCATAAAATTCCCCTTTCTTTACAAACAGCTCTATACACCTTTCAAAGTATAGTTTATAGGGTAAGGTTATTTCAAGAAAAAAGGGGAGAATTTTTCCCCTTTTATTTTTTCATCATTAGGTCAATATCTTCAAGCAATGATTGCAAATCTTCCTCATGCTCTACCTCATCCTCTAAAATTTGTAGAGCCATGTTATAAGTTACAGGGTCTTTTCCATGCGTTATCTCAAGTATATTCTGATAAACCTCAATTGCACACTGCTCACCCTTTATATTTTGCTTCAAAATCTCGTAAACGACGGGATCGGCCGGTGCATCGTATCCACAGTTTGTAAAATCATACCACCCTTTCGGATTCAAAATAGGTTCTCCACCCAATTGCATAATCCTGTTTGACACCATATCAGCATGCCTTAGCTCATCATTTGCGTGTTCTGTCAACTCTGCAATTACAGACTCTTTCATTGGGCCTTTAACGACCTTTGCTCCTAGCCAATATTGATAATACGCGAGCCACTCATCTGCAAAAGCCTTGTTTAAAAGTTTAATTAATTCACTAACATCCATTCCAACAATCTCGATACCCTTAGTACCCATTTTAACCTCCACTTATCATATTTACTTGTAATTTAACTTAAATTCCCTCTAAAGTCAATGTATTACAAATCTCTTTACAACAATAGGCTTTTTGTATAATATTAACGTGTAAAAATTAAAGGAAGGAGAGTTATGTATGGCAATTGATAAAGACCAGAAAAAGGAGATTATAAAAAGGTTTGGAAAAGACGAAAATGACACAGGGTCACCAGCAGTACAAATCGCTCTTTTGACAGCAAGGATAAAATATCTAACAGAACATTTTAAAGAACATCCGAAAGACTTTCATTCAAGAAGAGGACTTCTAAAGCTCGTTGGTAGAAGGAGAAAATTACTAAAATACCTAAGAAATTACGATTTTGAACAGTACAAGAAGGTCGTTACAGAACTCGGTCTAAAGGGTTAAACCATGACCTTTGTTGAAAAAATCATAGATGACAAAACGTTAAGAATAGAAACTGGGCAGTATGCTAAGCAAGCAGATGGGTCTTGTATTGTTAGATTAGGTGACACAATTGTTTTAGCAACAGCGGTTTCTGACAAAAATCCACCTAAAGAGTTTTTGGACTTTGTTCCTTTAACCGTGAATTATCAGGAAAGGTTTTATGCTGCGGGGAAAATACCTGGTGGATTCGTTAAGCGTGAAGGCAAACCGTCCACACACGAAACACTCATCTCAAGGCTAATAGATAGGTCTATAAGACCGCTCTTCCCGAAAGACTACAAGCAAGAAATACAGGTAATTGTCACAACAGTTAGCGCAGATGGAGAAAATGACCCAGCCATAATAAGTATTCTTGCCGCTTCTTGTGCATTGTGTTTATCAGACATTCCTTTTGATGGGCCAATCGCAGGAGTTAGAGTAAGTAAAATAAACGACAAACTTGGCGTTTTCGCGCCTATAAACGGGCTAAACAAATCCAATCTCAACTTAATACTTGCAGGTGGAAAAGACACCATAAACATGATAGAAGCTGGAGCATTGGAATTAAGCGAAGATGAAATGGTCGAAGCTATAATGTTCGGCAAAGAGTACTTAAAAACTTTGGTAGATATTCAAGAGGAGTTGATAAGGAAAGAAGCCAAGCCTAAAAGGGAATATATACCTATTGACGTTTCGGAGGATTTAGTAAACAAAATCGAGGAAATTGCCTCTGAGGAGCTCGCCGAGGCAGTTAACATAAAAGAGAAGAAAAAAAGAAATTCAACAATTGAAGCTATTTTTAATAAGGTTAAAGAAAAGGTAGTATCTGAGTTTGAAGGTGAGGAATATATAGAGGAAAAAACAAAAGCGGCTTTTGAAGACGTTATAAAAAATATTGTTAGGGCAAAAATCATTAACACTGGCTTTAGGATAGATGGTAGAGGTTTGGACGATATAAGACCAATAACATGCGAAGTTGGAGTCCTGCCTCGTGCTCATGGTTCAGCTGTGTTCACGCGTGGTGAAACACAGGCACTGGCTGCAACAACATTAGGTTCAAAGGAAGATGCGCAAATAGTCGACGACGTTTCTGAAGAAGGATACGAGCGTTTTATGCTTCATTATAACTTCTTACCTTTTTCTACCGGGGAAGTTAGGAGACTTGGTCCTCCTGGGAGAAGAGAAATTGGTCATGGCAATTTAGCAAAAAGGGCTATAGAGCCTATGTTGCCAGAAGAAGACAACTTTCCTTACGCAATAAGGGTCGTTTCAGATATACTCGAATCGAACGGCTCAAGCTCGATGGCTACGGTGTGTGGTGCGACATTGTCCTTAATGGATGCGGGAGTGCCCATTAAAAAACCCGTAAGCGGTGTAGCTATGGGTCTAATCAAATATGAAGGTGGCTATGTTATTTTAACAGATATCTTGGGTGATGAAGACCACTATGGCGATATGGACTTCAAAGTTGCAGGAACAAAAGATGGCATAACAGCATTGCAAATGGACATCAAGATAACAGGTGTAGACGCCGCCCTATTAAAAGAAGCATTAGAAAAAGCTAAAAAAGCCAGATTCTTCATTCTCGACAAAATGCTTGCTACACTACCTGCGCCAAGACCTAACCTATCTAAATATGCCCCACAGATAAAAAGTTTGGTGATAGACCCAGATAAAATCAAAGACCTTATAGGCCCGGGTGGTAAAACTATCAAATCAATTATAGATAAAACCAACGTAAAAATAGATATCAACCCAGATGGAAAAGTAAATGTCTTCGGAAGTTTAGATTCAGACTTGGAGGAAGCTATCACAATAATAAAAGGAATTACTGCATCTTTAAAAGAGGGTGATATCATTGAAGGCGTTGTCACAAGAATCGAAAAATACGGGGCTTTTGTAAAAATATTGCCCAACAAAGAAGGATTATTACACATCTCTCAAATATCAAACAATAGAATAACAAACATCTCGGATGTCTTACACATTGGCGACAAGATAAAGGTAAAAATTTCCAATATAGATGAACTCGGCAGAATAGCACTTTCAAGAAAAAGCCTCCTCAACGAAAATCCCGATGAAGATAAAGATAAAGAGTAGGGATACTAAAAGCGTTTCCGTGGGCATATTTATGCCTGTGGGAAGCGCCTTTGAGTCCGACAATGAGAGGGGCCTTGCCCATTTTATAGAACATATGCTCTTCAAAGGAACAAAGAATCGCACCTACAAGGACATAGCTGCAGACATCGACAGGCTTGGCGGCTCGATAAACGCTTTTACATCGACAGAATATACGGTTTTTTATATAAGGGTTTTAAGTGACTTCTTAAAAGAGGGTTACGATGTGCTCTCAGATATCATAAGAAACTCACTGATAGACGAAAACGAACTCGAAAAGGAAAAAAGCGTTATAATAGAAGAGATAAACATGACATATGACAACCCCGATGAGGCTGTGTATGAGATCTTTATGGAGAAAGCCGTTGACGGAACTTACGGTAAGTCAACACTCGGCACAAAGGAGCATATAAAATCCTACAAAAGAGAAGACTTATTAAACTTTATGGGCAAGTGCTACAGACCCGAGAACATGGTCGTGTCCGTTGTTGGTGGCGATGTAGATGGATTTGACTTTACACTAAACGGTTTTTTCTTCGACGAACACAGAAAGGAAGATGGCAAAATCGAGCCTGTATTCTCTTTTAAGCCCGGATTGGATGTTGTTAAAAGGGACATAGCACAAACAAATGTGATTGTTGGCTGCGAGTTGTTTAATATTTACGACGATAGAAAATACCCGGCATTTCTCCTCAACGATAGCTTTGGCGGTACAATGAGTTCGAGACTGTTTCAGTCTATAAGAGAGGAAAAATCGCTATGTTATAGCATTTACTCAAGCATTAAATTATACACAAAAGGTGGATTATTATTGGTTTCTGCCTCAACATCAAATGACAAAGCGCAAAAACTCTTGGATGCGATAAAGCAGGAATTCGCAAGGCTTAAGAAAGATGGCTTAACAAACAGGGAATTCGAAGATGCAAAAACTCATTTTTTGGGCTCCTACGCTTTGGGGTTGGAGTCAAACTTCTCTGTCATGTTAAAACAAGGTATGGATACGCTTCTTTACGGTGACTACGTCGACGAAAATGTAATAATGGAAAAAATTAAAAACGTAACTATGGGCGATATTCAACAGATAACAGACTTAATAGATCTGGATAAATTCCACGTTACGTGTTTAGGAAATATAGACGCTTTAAAGTGGTAGGTGGTTAATATGAAAAGGTATTTGATGACACCCGGTCCAACACCTGTGCCTGAAGAAGTAACCCTTTCAATGTCTAAACCCATTATCCATCACAGGACAGACGAATTTAAGGGTATTTTTAAAGAGACAGTGAAACTTGCAAAAAAAGTAATGCAGACCAAAAACGACGTTGTGATATTTGCATCAAGCGGATCTGGAGCAATGGAAGCCGCCGTTTCCAATGTTTTAAACGAAGGCGATAGGGCAATAACGGTCAACGCTGGTAAATTTGGTGAAAGATGGGGAAAAATTGTTAGAGCGTTTGGTGCAGAGGCAATTGAGCTAACCTACGAATACGGCGATTATGCAAAGGTCAAAGATATAGAAAATACCATAAAAAACAACAAAAACGTTAAGGCTGTATATATACAGGCATCTGAGACATCCACAGGAACCTTTCACCCCATCGATGAAATAGGCTTGATGTTAAAGGAAAAATACCCAGACGTTGTATTTGTTGTGGATGGTATAACGGCATACGGTGCAATTGACGTCAAAACGGACGATTGGAATATAGATATTGGTATCACCGGTTCGCAGAAGGCACTGATGCTCCCACCCGGCTTGGCTTTGCTTTCTGTTTCTGAAAAGGCAAAAAACGTTATTAGAAAAAACAAAAACAGGTACTTTTACTTTGATATACTGGGTGAAATAGAAGCAAAGGCAGGCAAATTCACACCGGCCGTTTCACTCGTTATAGGTTTAAACACATCACTGAAAATGATATTAGAAGAGGGTCTTGATAACGTCTTCAAAAGGCACGAAACATTGGCAAAGGCTACTCGAGAGGCTGTTGTTGCCCTGGGTTTGGAGCTTTTAAGCAAAAGACCAGCAAACTCCTTAACAGCCGTGAAATCTCCACAAAACATCAGTTCAACGGAGATTATTGCCAAAATGAAGGAGTATGGGATTGATATATCAAACGGTCAGGGTAGTTTAAAAGGAAAGATCTTCAGGATTGCCCACCTTGGCTACTTCTATAAGCCCGATATTCTGATGTGCATCTCTGTTTTGGAAATGGCACTAAAGAAGTTGGGCTACAGCGCCAATTTTGGTGAGGGCATAAAGCGGGCAATGGAGATATTTTTAGATGAATAGAATTCCGTCCGGCGTTGTACAGTTCTTTGAACCTATATCTTCCTTGAGAAGGGAAGCGGAAAGCAGGATTTTAAAGCTGTTCAAAGAAAGGGGCTATCAGGAAATCATCACTCCGACGTTTGTATATGAGGATAGTGTAAGCGAATTCCTGTTTGAGCCGTTAAAGAACAAACTATTTAAAATCATCGACCGCACAAGCGGGCAAACGATGATATTGAGGGCAGATATCACGCTTCAGATAACCCAAGCCGTTTTGCTTGGCGATTTCGACATGCCTATGCGTGTATGCTATTCACAGAACGTCTATCGTGATATAAAAGAGCACCAAGGACAAAAAAGAGAATTCAAACAAACGGGCGTCGAGCTGTTCGGTATAAAAGAGACTGATGCGGACAGAGAGGTCATATCGCTTGCTATTGACAGCACTAAACTCTTTGACTTGGAAAACCTGCACGTTAAAATCTCTGACACCTACATAATAGAAAACCTCATTAATGAGTACAACTTAGACGATCAGAAGGCTGAAGAGTTGAGAAAACTCGTTTACGCAAAGAACCTGTCAGACATAAAAAAGGGCGACTTTCCGAAGGGGCTTAAAGAGAAAATTGAGCACCTAAACAGCTTGAGTGGTTTTTTGAAAGACAGCAAAGTGGATTTTGAGGCTTACAGGCTTGCGCGCGAAATAAAAGACAGCTACCCAGAGGTCGATGTGTTCTGCGATTTGTTCTATTGTGAACATCCCATGTACCATCATGGCATAACGTTTGAGGTGTACTCAGCCAATAAAAAGCTTGTTGTGGGTGGTAGATATGGAAACATAACAAAAAAATTAGGCAAATACATTCCCGCTACGGGGTTTGCCATCAATCTGGATGAGCTCGTTCAGTTTTTGTACGAAAGGAGTTTGAATAATGAATAGGCTTGTTTTAGGAAGCCAATGGGGTGATGAGGGAAAGGGCAAAATCGTTGATATATTAACAGAAGAGGCAGATGTAATTGTCAGATATCAGGGGGGAAGCAACGCCGGTCATACGGTCTGTGTTGGCGATAAAAAGTTTATTTTGCACTTAATTCCATCCGGCATACTGCACGAAGACAAAGTTTGTGTAATAGGAAATGGTGTTGTTATAGATCCAGAGAGTTTTATAGAGGAAAAGAAAACGCTTGAAAGTTTAGGTATAGATATTTCAAGTGAAAGATTGATGATTAGTGAGAAATCGCATCTTGTCATGCCGTACCATAAGGAGTTTGACGCAAGAAGGGAAACTGTTCTTGGTCAAAACAAGATTGGCACAACAAAAAGGGGTATAGGACCTGCGTATACAGACAAGCATGCACGTATCGGCATACGCGTGTGCGATTTGGAAAATAAAGACATACTTGCCAAAAAGATAAAAAACAATGTTGAAGAGATAAATAGGCTCTGCGAGCTTTATGGGATAGAGAAGTTCGACACAGAAGAAATAATCGAAAAGTACTCACGGTACGCCGAGGAACTAAAGCCACATATAAGAAACACCGTTTACTACCTAAACGGCGTATTCAAAAATAAGAGGAGAATACTATTTGAGGGCGCACAAGGTTCAATGTTAGATGTGGATTTTGGCACATATCCGTTTGTTACATCGTCAAACCCAACAGTTGGCGGAGCGTTTATAGGAACTGGCTTGCCCTACAAAGCCATTGACAGCGTTGTGGCTGTTGTTAAAGCCTACACAACAAGAGTTGGCAATGGTCCATTCCCCAGCGAGCTCGATGATGAAATGGGCAAACTCATAAGGGATAAAGGTGCAGAGTATGGTGCAACGACTGGCAGGCCAAGGCGATGCGGCTGGCTTGATCTGGTCGTCGTAAAGTATGCATGCATGATTAGCGGTGTAGATGAGCTGGCTTTAACAAAATTGGATGTTTTGGATGGACTGAAAGAAATAAAGGTATGCGTTGGATATGAGTACAATGGCAAAAAGATTGGCTACATACCGAGCCAATTGGAAGAGTACGAAAAGTGCAAACCACTTTACAAAACATTTGAGGGATGGGATAGCACAAAAGGAATAGGAGAATATAAAGATTTACCGGAGAACGCCAAAAGGTATATTGAATTTATAGAGAAATTCGTTGGTGTTAGGTTTAGTATCATCTCAACAGGGGCAAAAAGGGAAGAGACGATAAGGAGGTAAAGTCATGTGTATATTCTGTAAAATAGTAAGTGGTGAGATACCGGCAGATGTGGTGTATGAAGACGAGAAATACATGGCTTTTAAGGACATAAACCCAAAAGCGCCCATACACATATTGATCATACCCAAAGAACACATAGAAAAACTTGCCGACATAGATGATGCAAGCAGAAACGTAATTGGAGATATGGCCATTGTAGCGAACAAAGTGGCAAAACAGCTGGGAATTGACAAAACCGGCTACAGAATAGTCATAAACAATGGGCCAGATGCAGGACAAGAAGTTTATCATATACATATGCATTTATTAGGCGGCAAAAAGCTTATATTCGCATCTTAAAATGAAAATAGCCGTAATTCACGGGCCAAATCTAAATCTACTTGGCCTGAGGGAGCCATCGATATATGGAAAAAAAACTCTAAAAGATATAAACGAGCAGCTTTCTAACAAAGCCCTCGTTTTAGGTTGTGAAATAGAATTTTTTCAATCCAACTCAGAGGGTGAGATTGTGGATTATGTCCAA
>WFRG01000128.1 GCA_015486705.1 Hippea sp.
AAATAAACCCGCTAATTATATTTTTACAATTTCTATTGTATAAAAATTACAAATCTATAAGCTGTTTAGATATTCTATTTATACTTAAAGCTTTACCTGTATCCGAATCTATCTCAACAACACAACCATCTAATCTCAAATTTCCTTTACAAACCTTCAGTCTCTTAGGTATACCTTTCAAAAATCTCTCTAAAGCTTCTTCATACCCAAAACCAAGCACCCCATCATGGCAACCCGTCATACCAGCATCACTAATATAAGCAGTGCCCTTAGGCAAAACTCTATCATCTGCGGTTTGAACATGGGTATGAGTGCCAAAAATTGCACTTATTTTACCGTCAAAATACCATCCCAAGGCCTGTTTCTCACTTGTTGCTTCAGCATGAAAGTCAACTATCCTTACATTTATGTTGGGATATAAGGAAAATAACTCATCCAATGCAAAAAAAGGGTTTTCTGAAGGATTCATAAATATCCTGCCAATGGCGTTGACAACCAAAACATCCACTCCATTTACAGTTTGAATAGAAAAACCCTTTCCTGGAGCAAGCGGGGAAAGATTGATAGGCCTTACAAACTTTCTTAAATTTAAGGCTTCATCTATTATTTCATCCTTATCCCATGTGTGATTACCAGTAGTCATAACATCTACGTAAGGTTCCAACTCACAGTAAATCTTTTTCGTAAGCCCAAAACCATTAGCAGCATTTTCTACATTGGCAACAGTAAAGTCTATCTCGTATTCCCTCTTAATCTCATCTACCAAAGCCTTAAAAACTTTTCTACCGGGTTTTCCAACTATATCGCCAACAAATAAAACCTTAATTGGCATATTCAATAGCCCTATTTTCTCTAATAACTACAACCTTTACTTGACCTGTATACGTAACTTTTTCGCTAATATCTTTAACTATATCTCTTGCTAACATCAAACTCTCACTATCATCTAAAAGCGTGGGCTCAACAATAACTCTAAGCTCTCTTCCTGCCTGTATAGCATATGCTTCTTTTACTCCGTCCCTTGCTTTTGCTATACCCTCAAGCTCTTCTAACCTCTGTATATAGCTTTCAAGCCTTTCCCTTCTAGCCCCAGGTCTTGCTGCAGATAGAGTATCAGCTATTGATACTAAGACGCTTTCTGGACAATTAGGCTCAACTTCACCATGATGTGACATTATTGCATTAACAATATACTCATTTTCACCGTATTTCTTAGCAAGTTCAGCACCCACTTTTGTATGTGATCCTTCAACCTCTTGATCAACTGCCTTTCCTATATCATGCAACAAACCTGCTCTTTTAGCCAGTTTTATATTCAAACCCAACTCAGAAGCCATAAGACCGCTCAAGTATGCAACTTCAACAGAATGGGAAAGTACATTCTGGGTATAACTTGTCCTATACTTCAAAAGACCCAAATATTTTATAAGCTCAGGATGCAAATCTCCAATGTCTAAGTCGAATACTACCTTTCTCGCTTCCTCAGAAGCCTCTTGAATAAGTTCCTTTCTCACCTTCTCTACTGTTTCTTCTATCCTTGCAGGGTGGATTCTTCCGTCGCTCACCAATCTTTCAAGAGCAATCTTTGCAATCTCTCTTCTCAAGGGGTTAAAACTTGATATAACCACAACTTCTGGCGTATCATCGATTATAAGGTCAGTGCCTGTTTCTTTCTCAAAAGATCTTATATTTCTTCCTTCTCTTCCTATAATTCTACCCTTCATTTCATCACTTGGGAGCGTAACTGTTGCAACTGTCCTTTCAGCAACATAGTTGCTCGCGATCTTCTCCATAGCAATTGTCAATATATCTTGAGATAATCTTTTTGACTCATTTTTCACTTCTTCTTCATATTTTTTTATTTTTGCTGCAGCTTCTCTTTTGGCTTCTTCTTCAATACTATCCATTAACACTTTTTTAGCCTGATCTTTAGTCATTCCGCTTATTTTTTCTAATTTCCTTTGTTGCTCCTCAACAAGCTGGTCAATTTCTTGCATTTTTTTCTCTAACTCATTTTCTATGGCCGTTATATCTTCTTGCTTCTTGTTTATGATCTCTATCTTTTCATCTAAATAAGCTTGCCTCTTTTCTAAGTTGGTTTCTTTAACCTGAAGCCTCTTCTCCCATTTTTGAAGTTCCTTCTTGGACTCTCTTTCTTCTTCCTCTATTTCATTTCTTGCCTTAATCATATACTCTTTAGCTTCAATCTGAGCAGCCTTGAGTATATTATCCTTCTCTTTTTCAGCATCCTTTAAAATGTCTTCAGCCTTTTGCTTTGCGTATTCCTTTTTCCTTACAACAGCCTGATGATAACCAAATATACCAAGCAAAATTCCCACAACAATAGATAAAACTGCTATCAAAATTACTTCAACAGTTCCCATTTTTCATCTCCTTAATCTACAATGTATTTCTCTTTTCTCAGTAACAACAAGATCTACCGGAACATCATTTTCCGTATTTTTAATCCTTTTAACTAAACAACACTCAAATGTAATACCAACCTTTAATGCCCTTAAGTCTCTTAAAAACCTATCGTAAAAACCAGCGCCATACCCAACTCTAAAACCTCGCTCATCAAATCCAACCCCAGGAACAACAACAACTCGAATTTGCTTTTTAAAAATTTTTCTTTTGAATACTTTAGGCTCCTTTATACCATTAAACGATTTTACGAGCGCACCTTTAAAAAAAGACATGGAAGCATTCTTAACTGACTCTATCCTTGGAAAATATAGAACTTTGGAATTTAAATAAAGATTTGGATTAGCTTCGTTATTGTAAGGGCTGTAAGAGGCTATTCCTAAAGAAGAATATCTCCTTAAGATTGAATATAACCTTTTGCTTACTAATACACTTCTTATGCGTATGTAAGATTTATTTAAAGCCCCTCTTTTTTTAAGGAGCTTATTTCTTTGTTCGTTTTTCAATGCAGCCCTTTCGTAGCAAGCTAAATTTATTTAAATGCCCCAGGGACACCGTGTGTTATCTTCTCCCCAAGAACCTAACAACGATAGGTGGAGGCGTCGCAAGCGTGAGCGGCACGTCCTTCATCTTCCCAGAAGGCCTGTCCGCTCAACACTTGAATCCGGTCTCCCATTGTCAGGTGTTGGCTCTAAGGAAAAAAGCACATCACGCATGCCCCAGGGCAATCATTCTTTCAAGGCCCTGGAAAGTAAAGGTGTCCATAAGGTCTTGTAGACTTTGGAACAACCTTTACAAATTCCTCGTTCATTACATCATTATAATCAATTTTAAAAAGATTGCAAAATTCTTTAACTTCACTCTCTATCTTTTTCATCTCTTCTTTCGAGGGATCAACAACAACGGCCTCTTTCCACAAGAGTTTCTCATCCACACCACCACGCACAAATATTTTTCCGCCGTGCATACCAGTAGCTAAATAAACGCCTGTTAATGGTTTATCCTCTTTCTTTGTCAAACCAAGAAGAATTAGAGTACCACCTGCCATGTATTCGCCCATAAATGCCCCGCTACAGCCGCCTATTACAACTGTAGGGTTCATCTCTTTGTATGCTTTCATATGAATACAAGCTCTATAACCCACGTCCTTTTCAATAAATATTTTACCACCCCTCATTGAGTATGCAACAACGTCCCCTGCGCTTCCATATACAACAATTTTTCCTCCGTTCATCGTATTACCGATGCCATCCTGTGCATCATCGTTGACAATTATGGTTGGTCCATTCATAAATGCACCCAAGTCATTCCCCGGGACTCCGTTTATAGTAATTTTAACATTTTTATCATTTAATCCACATCCTATGTAATACTGACCACACACATTGTGCAAAACAATATCTCTGTTGTGCTCCTTAATAGCATTCCTAATCCTCGCATTTAAGTCTCTATAGTAAACATCTCTTGCATCTATCTCATACATAGGTTCTCTCCTTACTGCCATAAACCTTTTCATAAGCTTCTTCTGTTAGCATAGCAATAACTGGCTCTCCGGCTTTTGGCATGTAAATCTCATCCAAATCATTTACAATGTATCTAATAGCTGATTCCTCCGACGCCATATAAACGTTTGAGCCTTTTTTTGCCACAACAAGGGGTCTTAATTTTATCCTATCATTAAGACCAAACATACCACCCCTAAAGCCAACTATTATAGAAAATGGACCATTCAGCATGGCTCCACCATACACCATTCTTAAAGCAGAATATAACTCTCTATCTTTATCATCCATATACTCAATCTCACTCCATAAGGGTGGCGAAAAAACCTTGGCTACAGTATGCATAGGTAAGTTGTGTTTTCTAACAAGTAAATCCAACAGATAAGTTACCACCTCTGTATCAGTTTTTTGCGTACATTTGTACCCATACATTTCAAGGTAACGTTTATT
>WFRG01000129.1 GCA_015486705.1 Hippea sp.
TATTAATTTTCTAAAAGTAGAAATATGGAAATGTGTATTGCACTTATGCCTATACATTCTAAATTTTCGTGTTTTTGTTAATTGGATTGTTTAGAAAGGAAATTGTTTCTTTATATAAATAGGACTTCGTGAACTGAAAAATATGTAGCTCTTTATCTTTGTTCTCTATTGTTACTATTTCTTTTTTGTTGAAGTTATGGCAATTATTGTATATAATAAAATAACATTAACGAAAACGTAAGGAGGATAGTATTATGTTTGAAACACAATTTACTGTGGATTTTGGGGTTAAATATCCTATTATCCAGGGTGGTATGATGTGGGTATCGAGAAAGGAATTGGTGTCTGCCGTATCTAATGCGGGTGCTTTAGGTATATTAACCGCTTTGACCTTTGAAACTCCTGATGCTTTAGCAAATGAAATCGAAGAAACGAGAAAATTAACCGATAAACCTTTTGGCGTAAATTTAACATTTTTGCCTACACTCAAACCTGTTGATTACGATGCATACGTGGATGTTGTTGTGCAAACAGGTATTAAAGTTGTAGAAACAGCTGGTAGAAATCCAGAAAAGTATATGGATAAACTTAAAAGCGCAGGGATTAAAGTTATTCATAAATGTACATCTATTAGACATGCAAAAAAGGCTCAGGAAATAGAATGTGATTATGTGAGTATTGATGGTTTTGAATGTGCAGGACATCCAGGAGAAGATGATGTCACATCTTTGATTTTAATTCCAAGAGCAGCAGATGAACTTAAAATACCTGTAATTGCTTCAGGTGGATTTGGTGACGGCAGAGGGCTTGTGGCAGCTCTATCTTTGGGTGCTGTGGCGGTGAATATGGGTACTCGTTTTATGATGACAAAAGAAGCCCCTATACACGATAGGGTTAAGGAAGTCTTGATGACTGCTAAAGAGACGGATACGATTTTGATAGAAAGGAGTTTGAAAAATACTATGAGAGCTTGGAAAAACGAGCTCACCATGAAAATAGCTGAAATGGAAAAGCAGGGAGCAACTTTAAATGAACTGGCACCTCTTTTGAGTGGAAAAAGAAGTTTTGAGAATATAATGAAAGGAAAACCTGGGCAAGCTTTGGTAGCTTGCGGTGAAGTTGTTGGCTTGATAAATGATGTTCCTACAGTAGGAGAGGTTGTAGAAAGAATTATGGAACAAGCGAAATCAACTATTAAGAAAAATTACTCATTTATTAAAGATTGAATTGATGGATTAAAGTAAAAAAAAGGGGGGGGCTTTTAGCCCCCCTTTTTTTTATCGTTTTTGATTAGCTACTTATTCTACTGCTTTCTCTACTAATTGAACAATATCTATAACCTCGTTTTTCTCCTCAAGCGATAGGTCTTTCACGCCATCATCGAGCATTATCATGCAGAATGGACAAGCTGTTACGATATCCTTCGCTTCTGTTTCTGCTGCTTGCTGTGTTCTTACCTTATTCATTCTTTCTCCTTCTTCTTCCACCCACATCATACCACCACCAGCACCGCAGCAGAAGCTGTAATTTCTATTGCGTTTCATCTCTTTAAGTTCCATGCCCAAAGCTTTGAGAATTTCTCTTGGTTGTTCATAAATGCCAGAATGTCTACCTAAATAACAAGAATCATGGAATGTTGCCGTTTCGTGGATCTTGTGCTGTATTTTCAGTCTACCTTCATCAATTAACTGTTTTATAAACTCTGTATGATGCACGACTTCAAAGAAATCTCCACCTAACTTTGGATACTCGTTCTTAAGCGTGTAATAACCATGAGGACAGGTAGTTACGATTTTCTTAACATTGTACTGTTTAAATAGTTCTATGTTTTCCATGGCAAGATTATAGAATAAATACTCGTTGCCGAGTCTTCTTGCGCTATCTCCACAACATCTTTCCTTAGTTCCTAAGACTGCAAAGTTAACTCCAGCTTTGTTAAGTACGTTAACAAAACTTTTGGCAATTTTTTTGCCTCTATCATCAAATGCACCAGCACAACCTACAAAAAACAGTATCTCAAAATCCTTGTTTTGCTCAACTGTTTTTATATTTAATCCATCTGCCCAATCTAATCTACTTCCTGCATATATTCCCCATGGGTTATAGTTATTTTCCATATTTCTAAACGCCAAAGTAAGTTTCTCTGGAAATTTTGCTTCCGTTAGCACTAGATACCTTTTTAAGTCTACCATTGACCTTATGTGTTCATTGCTCACAGGACAGACAGCTTGGCATGCTCCACATGTGGTACATTGCCATAGTGCTTTTTCTGGTATCTGCACTCCATATTCAACATACGCATCTTCAGGTAGTTCTTTATTAAATTCTTCTGTTGTTAGAGGTATTAATTCTTTGTTTTCCTTTAGATTCTCAACGTTTTCGAACAAGTTTTCTTTTATACTTAAAACAATTTCCCTAGGTACCAGCAATTTGCCAGTATTCGCTGCTGGACACACGTGAGCACATCTACCGCATTCTGTACATGCATACCCGTCATGTACCTCTTTCCATGTAAGTTCATTTACATTTTTAACACCAAAGCTTTCCGCTTCTTCATCCTCAAAATCAAGTTCCCTTAAATCCATAGATGGGCCTAGATTTGAGAAATAATTGTTTGGTATACCAGCTATTAAATGTAAGTGCTTGGAATTTGGTATAAAGTCTAAGAATGTCAGCAAGATTATTACGTGGAGCCAATAGGCTATTTGGTAACCAACCGGTGAATATTTTATGTGTAGAGCGTTGTATAGAAAGCCTGAGAACGGTTGATACGGATTATATGCACCTTCTCTTGCCATATCTGAGGCAGTCATGTAAAGAAGGGTGATCATAAGCACAGTGATGAAAGACAGTATTAGATATGCACTTGCATGGTATGTTAATTTTTTTGGATGCCATATCAATCTTCTGGCAAAAGCCATAGCCATAGCTATCAAAACCACTAAAACAAAGAAGTCCTGAGAGAAGAGATAAATATTGTAAATTGTTTTTCCTAAAAACTCATAACTGAATCCCGGGAATAAACCTTTTATAAGGAGTTCTATTTCACCAAGTAGTAATACAACAAAACCAAAGAATAACATAGCATGCATAATGCCCGCATAGTTAATATCTAAGTCGTTGACTTTAAAATGGCATAACTGTAAAAGACCATATTTTATAGCATTTGCTATCCTCTTTCCTGGGTTGTCAAATCTGTTTTCCGGTTGAGTAAATTTTAAAAGGTTATAGAGGTAATACACACGCCAGAAAAAATACCCCAAACTACCAACTATAAGAATGGCTAGTATAATTCTTTCTACTACTCCCATTTCCCATCACCTCTTTTTTTAAGTTGGATTAATACATAGGAAAGGAGGGGATATTAAAATCCCCTCTAAAGCTTATTTTAATAGATTCTTTGAAATTACTATCCTTTGCACCTCGTTTGTTCCTTCGTAAATTTCAGTGATTTTTGCGTCCCTATAATATCTTTCCATCTCGTATTCTGTGATGTAACCATAACCACCAAAAATCTGTAACGCTTCTTTTGTTACATAAGTTGCAGTTTCTGATGCAAACGCCTTTGCCATAGATGATTTAATTATAAGATCACTGTAGCTCGCAAGCCCTTTCTTTAAATTATCTTTTATCCATGCTGATTCATAGACAAGTAGCTTTGCAGCTTCTATTCTCATTGCCATATCCGCGAGTTTGAATTGGATAGCTTGAAATGCACTAATAGGTTTACCAAACTGTTTTCTCTCTTTTGAGTATTCTAAGGCTCTTTCAAATGCACCTTCTGCTATACCCAAAGCTTGGGCTGCAATACCTATTCTGCCACCGTCAAGCAAGTCCATAGCAATTTTGAAACCTTCTCCCTCTTTGCCTAACAAATTTTCCTTTGGCACCTTTACGTTATCTAAAGCAAATGCCGTCGTATATGTTCCCCTAATGCCCATCTTTTCTTCGTTTCTTAAAATTTCTACGCCATCAGTTTTTAAGTCGAGTATAAATGCATCTATACCTTTGTGTCTTAGAGATTTGTCATGGGTAGCTATTAAGATTCCTGTACCTTTAAGTCCACCATTTGTGACGAATATCTTGTTGCCGTTAGCTATGTAGAAATCACCTTCTTTTCTCACAGTTGTTGAAACATTTGCAGCATCTGTTCCAGCTTCAGGTTCTGTCAAAAGAACACATCCTACTTTTTCTCCTTTAGCTAGAGGTGCCAAATACTTTTGCTTTTGCTCTTCATTTCCGAATTCCAAAATTGGGTTGCAAGCTAGTGATGTATGAGCTGAAATGAGAACTCCAGTAGATGCACAAACCTTTGAAATTTCTTCTACTACTACTATGTAAGACAAAAAACTTAGCCCAGCTCCACCATATTCTTCAGGAATGTACGTTCCAAGAAATCCTAATTCTGCTAATTTCTTTATTATTTCGTCCGGAATCTTGTGATTTTTGTCTATTTCTGGAGCAATTGGTTTGAGTTCATTCTGTGCAAAACTTCGCGCAGTGTCTTGAACCATTTTTTCTTCTTCTGTTAATCTAAAATCCATACACTACTCCTTAATTATTTTTATAATTGGGTTTTCTTTTTTCCAAAAAAGCCGTTAATCCTTCTTCTGCATCTTTTGTTGAAAATACCACGCCAAACAAGCTTGCCTCATATTTGAGCCCATCTTCTTTTGTTAAATCGAAACCATCTGCTATGGCTCTTTTTGCCAGCCCTACAGCAATTGGTCCGTTTTTCATGATTTGTTTTGCTGTATTCTCGGCATAGCTAATCATCTCTTCTTTTGTTTTAAATACCTCTGAAACTATCATCAAGTTTTTTGCTTCATTAGCGGTAACCATTTTTGCTGTGAATATAAACTCTTTGGCTATGTTCTTACCTACTAATCTTGATAGGTTCTGCGTGCCTCCAAATCCAGGTATTATAGCGAGTCCAGTTTCAGGAAAACCCAATTTAGCATTTTCCGTAGCGTAGATAAAATCACATGCTAAGGCCAATTCAAAACCCCCTCCTAAAGCAAAACCGTTGACGCAAGCTATAAATGGCTTTTCCGATTGTTCCATCTTGAAGAAGATTTCTTGCCCTAATCTTGCGAAGTCAACGGCTTGTTTCGGCGTTAAGCTTTTCATGAAAGCAATATCTGCTCCTGCCACAAACGCTTTTTCTCCACTTCCTGTTACTATAACCACTTGGGCATCGTTGCTTTTATTTATATCATCTATAATGCTGTCTAATTCAGATAGAACTTCATTATTTAAGGCATTAAGCTTATCGGGTCTATTTATTGTCAAGTATCCTATACCTTCTTTTACTTCAAATAACACCTTGTCCATTTTGTCCCTCCTTATTTTTAAGTATAGTCATAGAAACCTTTGCCTACTTTTCTGCCTAACCTGCCAGCTTCAACCATTTTAACAAGGAGGGGACAAGGCCTAAATTTTGGATCTTTAAAGCCATTGTATAGGACGTTTTGTATAGCCAAAACTGTATCCAACCCAATAAAATCAGCCAATACTAATGGCCCCATAGGTTGATTTGTGCCCAGTTTCATGCCTTTATCTATATCTTCTTTTGTTGCTATTCCCTCATATAAAGCACAAACTGCCTCGTTTATCATTGGTATAAGTATTCTATTGACAATAAAGCCTGGGTAATCCTTTGCTAAAGCTGGATCTTTCTCTAGAGACCTTGCAAGCTCTAAAACAGTTTTGTATGTTTCCTCGCTTGTTGCAATTCCTCTAATAACCTCTACCAACTTCATTACAGGAACAGGATTCATGAAATGCATGCCAATAACTTTATCTGGTCTTTGAGTTTGTGCAGAAAGCATAGTTATAGAAATAGAAGATGTGTTGGAGGCTAAAATAGCATCTTTTTTTACTATATTATCCAATTTTTTAAATATATCTTTTTTCAATTCTTCGTTCTCTGGAGCAGCTTCTACACAAAAATCCGCTTCTGAAAAATCATTTAAATTGGTTGTAGGTTTAATATTGTCCAACGTTTGCTTAACTTGCTCTTCTTTTATCGCTCCACTCTTTACTTGTCTGCTTAAGTTTTTCTCAATTGTTTTTATGGCCTTGTTGAGTTGTTCTTCGAATACATCATACATTATAACCTTATATCCATGTAATGCAAAGACATGAGAAATTCCATTACCCATTTGACCTGCACCAACAACACCTACTGTCTTAATCATTTTTTGCCTCCTTATAAATTTTCAAAAATGGCTGCAACAGCTTCTCCACCACCTATACAGAGAGTGGCAAGACCATATTTTGCATTCTGCCTCTTTATTTGTTTAACAACAGTAGCCGCTAATCTACCACCGCTTGCTCCCACAGGATGGCCTATAGATATAGCACCCCCATTAATGTTAACCTTATTAATATCCAATCCGAGTTGTTTTATTGCAATGAGTACAACAACGGCAAATGCTTCGTTTATTTCAAATACATCTATATCTTCTAATTTTAGTCCTGCCTTTTTAACACACTTTTCGATAGCTCCAACGGGAGCTTCGGGAAATTCTTCAGGAGCTAAGCTGTTTGTAGAATACGCAACTAACCTTGCAAGAGGCTTTAGGTTATATTTTTTTAAAGCATCCTCACTTGCTAGAATGCACATTCCGGCTCCATCAGAAATTGTGGATGAATTAGCTGCTGTAACCGTTCCATCTTTAACAAATGCAGGTCTTAGAGTAGGAATTTTATCCCAAATAACCTTGTAAGGATCCTCGTCTTTGTCTACAATTATCTCACCTTTTTTAGTTTTTATTGATATAGGAACTATTTCTTCCTTTAAAGTCCCATCTTCTGTTGCTTTTTGGGCTCTCTTGTATGATCTTACGGCGTATTCATCCTGTTCTTCTCTTGATATTCCATGTTTTTTTGCCATATTTTCGGCCATTACGCCCATATGGATGTTGTTGTAAGGGTCCCATAGACCATCATAGACCATTCCGTCTATGATTTCCCCATTTCCCATTCTGTAACCAAATCTTCCATTTTTCAGGTAATATGGTCCACTGGACATATTTTCAGCCCCACCGGCTATAACTAAGTCTGAGTCACCAAGCATGATGGATTGTGCACCTAACATAATAGCTTTTAGTCCACTACCACAAACCTTGTTTATTGTCATGGCATGGACTTTGTAGGGCAAACCGGCGTAGATTGCAGCTTGCCTTGCTGGAGCTTGACCTACCCCTGCTGGAAGAACCTCACCCATTATTATTTCGTCGAAGTCATCTCCAGATAGGTTGGTCCTTTTCATCATTTCCTTAATGATCTCAGAAGCCAAAATAGGGGCTTTTATGTCTTTTAATGCCCCACCGAAACTACCAAACGGCGTCCTTAACCCTTCTACAACGTAGACCTCTCGCATATCAACCTCCTATAAACCCATCAAAATGGGTTAGTCTTTACTTGGTGTAAAGACTAACCCAAAATGGATAAATAATCAAGAGGAAAGTTTATCGGTAAGGACGGGTACAAAATCTAATAGATCTGCAACTATGAATACGTCGGCAACTTCTGAGATTGGAGCATCTTTGTCTTTGTTGATTGCAACTATGAAGTTAGATTTTTTCATTCCAGCTAAGTGCTGTATCGCTCCAGATATTCCACATGCTACATATAATTTTGGAGCTACTGTTTGACCTGTTGTACCTACTTGCCTTTCTGTTGGTAACCACCCAGCATCTACTACAGGTCTACTTGCACCTAATTCACCGCCCAGAACTTTTGCCAATTTCTCTACGATCTCTATATTCTCTTTCTTTCCAACACCTCTGCCTGCACTGACTATTACTTCAGCTTTTGTTAAGTCTACTCCGCCTTTCTCTACAACTTCGAAGCCAGTAAACTCTAATCCTTCATCTGCAGCATCAACATCAACCGTTTCAACCGTAGCACTACCAGCCTTTGCTGGAGCGAATGCTCCACTTTGTAAAGTCAAAACAGCTTTTCCTGTATTGGCTTTAAGCAACCTTCTTAATTTTGCATTACAGAAAGGAACTACAAAACCATCATTGTCCACTTCTACTATTTCTGAAATCTGGCCAGCATCCCATTTGAAGGCGATTCTTGGAGCCAAATCCCAACCATAAGATGAATGGCTCAAAACTATATAATCTGGATTTTCTGCCTCAGCTACTTTTAAAACTAAGTCTCTGTGTACTTTTGGATTGTATTCTTTCGCCTTTTCAACATCTGCTACATATACCTTACCATTAAACTCAGGTTTTACGTCCGTTGGAGCTACAAAAAATGCAACTGCCTCTGCTCCTAATTTTTCGGCAAAAGCAACTAATTCGTAAAAAGATTCATCAACATTACCGTTTTTATATTCACCAACAAGCAATAACTTCATTTTTTACCTCCTTAAATAACTGCCTTTTCTTTGAGTATACTGATAAGTTTGTCAGCGATTTCATCTGATGCACCTTCAAGAACAATTCCACCCTTCTTCTTCTCTGGAACAAAGGCTTTGAGTGTTATTACTTTAGGATCTGTGTTTAGGAACTCAGATAGCCCAAATTCTTTTAGCTCTTTCCTTTTTGCTTTCATTATGTTTGGTAATGTTGGATATCTAACAGTATTTAGACCCAATTGGCATGTCAAAACAACTGGCAAGCTTGCTGTAACTTTTGCTCTAATTCCACCTTCCAATTCCCTTTTTACATTAACTTTTCCATCTGCATATTCGAAACCTACGATAGTTGTTACACAGTTCATATCTAACATTTCTGCAACTAAAGCTCCAACCTGCGCAGATCCTCTGTCTTCTGATTGCATTCCAGTAAAGATAATGTCGAAGTTTTTGTCTTTCGCATAGTTGGCTATGATTGTAGCTACCTGAAATGGGTCTTTAAGATGAGCTTCATCATCTTTAATGTGGGCACCCTTGTCTGCACCTAAAGCTAAAGCTTTTCTTATTGCTTCTTTTACCCTATCGGGTCCAATAGAAAGGACAGTGATTGTAACATCTCCCAGCTTTTCCTTAAGCCTTACCGCTTCTTCTACAGCGTATTCGTCGTACTCGTTGATTTTGTAAGTAAGGTCTGACTGGTCGTACCACAAGCCGTCGCCGCTTACAGCGAACTTAGATTCCATATCTGGAACCTGCTTAACACACACCAAAACGTTCATTTTCTAACCCCCTTTAAAAAGATTTGCTTCTTGGTGCCAATATAAATAAAGTTTACGTAAATGTCAAGAGAAAAGAAATAAACATCCATGTTTTTCTTGACATATTTAAGCTTATTTAATATATTTCCAATCGTAAGTTTACGTAAATTGTAAAAGAGGCGTAATTTATGACTGAAATTGACAATAAGGAATATTACCAAATCGGAGAGGTTGCAAAGAGGTTAGGTATAACGCCAAGAACCATCAGATACTATGAAGAGTTAGGTCTGCTTGACCCACCATTGAGGATAGAAAAGGGTATTAGATTTTACTCTGACGAGGATATTAAAAGGATAAAGTTCATTTTAAAACTCAAGGATTTGGGTTTAACATTGAAAGAAATGATGGAATTGGCAGATATATACAACCAGCATAAACAACCTATAAATATTTTACCAAAATTAGTTGAGATATTGGATAAACATTTAGAAAAAATAGATGAGAAAATGTCAAGGTTAGCTTCCCTAAGAAGGGATATAGTTGACTATAGAAAAAAAATAGTTAGCATGTTGGAAAACCGATATTAAGGAATTGATTTTTACGCTTGTATAATGTAGACTTTAGTAGCTTTGTGGTTTTTAGGTAAAATTATTAAAAGAATTTTAAGAATGGAGGTATTTGATGAAACTTCATGAGTACCAAGCTAAAGAGGTATTATCGGGGTATGGTATACCTGTACCTGAGGGAAGAGTAACTTATTTCCCCGATGATGCGTGGATGGTAGCTATGGAACTTGGGCTACCAGTAGTGTTGAAAGCTCAAGTTTTAACGGGTGGTAGAGGAAAAGCAGGAGGAGTTAAGCTAGCTAAAACTCCTGATGAAGTAAAGGAAGTTGCAAAGGATTTGTTTGGTAAGAAATTAGTTACCAAGCAAACAGGTCCAGATGGCGTGATTATAAGAAAATTGCTTGTTGAAAAGGCTGCGGATATAGGTAGGGAATTATACTTTTCTATAACTATTGATAGAACTACTTCTAAACCTACGGTAATAGCTTCTAAAAGGGGTGGCATGAGTATCGAAGAGGTTGCGGAAAAATATCCAGAGGATATAATCAAAATACCGATAGACCCAGTTACAGGTTTATTGCCTTACCAGATAAGAAGGTTAAAGTATGATTTGGAGTTAGTTGATCAAGAGAAAGAAGCGGCTAAGGTTTTTGATGCTCTATATAAGGTTTTTGTAGAAAAAGATTGTACTTTAGTTGAACTAAACCCGCTTGTAGTAACCAAATCTGGTCATTTGTTGGCCGTTGATGCAAAGATGGACGTAGACGATGATTCGTTATTCAGAAGGAAAGAGATATCCAAGATGAGGGATTTGACTGAGTCTGACCCAAGCGAATTAGAGGCTAAAATAGCGGGTCTTAATTTTGTTAGACTTACAGGTAATATAGGTTGTATGGTTAACGGTGCAGGGTTGGCTATGACCACTATGGACGTTATAAAATTGGCCGGTGGAGAACCAGCTAACTTCTTGGATGTAGGAGGTGCAGCCACACCTGAAACTATTGCCAAAGGGTTTGAAATAATTACAAGAGACCCAAATGTTAAAGCTATGTTTATTAACATATTTGGTGGCATCGTAAGATGTGACAAAGTTGCAAATGGAATTATACAGGCTTTGAAGAAAGTAGAAGTTAACATGCCTGTTGTAGTTAGGCTAACAGGGAACAACAAAGAAGAAGGAATGGAAACTTTGAAGAAAAGTGGGATGAGATTTTACGTTGCAGAGAACTTAAAAGAAGCAGCTAAAATGGTATCTGAACTTTCAAAGGAGACGGAGGCTGATATAAACAAAAATAAACAACAAAAAAAAGATAAAGAGGAGAAGTAACCCATGGCTGTATGTGTATATAGAACAAGTAGGGTGTTAGTTCAGGGAATTACAGGGAAAGAGGGTAGGTACCATGCCAAAGCCTGCAAAGAGTATGGTACTAAGGTAGTTGCAGGTGTTACACCCGGAAGGGGTGGTCAAGAGGTTGAAGGTATACCGGTTTTCAATACCGTAGAGGAGGCTGTTAGAGAAACTCATCCTAACGTTAGCTTGATTTTTGTTCCACCTCCATTTGCGGCTGACGCAATTTTGGAAGCTGTTGGCAGTGGAATAAAAACAGTTGTATGTATAACAGAGGGTATTCCTATTCATGATATGGTTAAGGTTAAAAGCGTAATAGAGAAAGAAGGTGTAACCTTAATTGGACCTAACTGTCCAGGCATTATTAGCCCAGGGGCTGCTAAAATAGGTATTATGCCAGGTCATATATTCAAAAGAGGAAGCATTGGCGTAATGTCGAGAAGCGGTACGTTACTTTATGAGGTATCTGACCAGATTACAAGGGCTGGCTTAGGGCAATCTACGTGTCTTGGTATCGGTGGAGACCCAATTGTAGGTACGGACTATATTTATTGGCTTAAATTGTTTGAAGAGGATCCTGAAACTGAAGCTATGATGATGATTGGAGAAATAGGTGGCAACGCCGAGGAGAAGGCAGCGGAATTCATAAAGAGTGGTGCTATAACAAAACCGGTATTTGCATTTATAGCAGGAAGAACTGCACCTCCAGGAAGGAGAATGGGTCACGCTGGTGCTATTATTATGGGTAAGAGCGGAACGGCTGCATCAAAGTATCAAGCTTTGAGAGAGGCAGGAGTTCATGTAATTGAGAATCCTGGTATCATTGGGGAAACAATAGCTCAAGTTCTCAAGGAAAAGAAGCTTTAAATTTCACTTGAAGAATTGTTGAGTAGGGAGGGTTATCCCTCCCTTTTTTGTTTTAAATGAGAGAAAACTGCTTTTTTTGCCAAATTATCGGCGATTTCATTTCCTGCTATTCCTCTGTGGGATTTTACTATGTTCCATTTTATTGGAAAGATTGATGTATAACCTAATATTTGATTTACCAAATTTTTAAATTTTAATGCGGATTTTGCCCTATAAAATCCACCTTTTTTTGTTTTATATGAGTTTACAATTTTTACTATGAAATCACAATCTGTAAATA
>WFRG01000130.1 GCA_015486705.1 Hippea sp.
GAGGGTGTGGAAATGGTCATGCCAGGTGATAACGTAGAGTTAACAGTTGAACTCATAGCACCTGTTGCCCTTGAGAAAGAGACACGCTTTGCTATCAGGGAAGGTGGTAGAACAGTTGGTGCTGGTGTAATAACGGAGATATTGGAGTAAGCCAATGCGTGAAATGGTAACACTTGCTTGTTCTGAGTGTAAAAGAAAGAATTATACCAGCACGAGGGACAAGAAAAAGTCTAAAGAAAAATTGGAATTAAGGAAATACTGTCCATATTGTAGAAAACATACAATACATAGAGAGGTAAAGTAGGCCAGTAGCTCCAATTGGTAGAGCGGCGGTCTCCAAAACCGTTGGTTGGGGGTTCGAATCCTCCCTGGCCTGCCATTTTTGTTATGATGAAGAAGATTACAGGTTTTTTAGAAGAAGTAAAGTTAGAGTTTAAAAAGGTAGTTTGGCCTGGTAAGAAAGAAGTAACTTCTGCCACTATCTCCGTTCTGATTTTTACGGTGGTAGTGGCCTTTATTTTGAGTATTCTTGATTACCTTATGTCTATAGGTTTGCAGTCGCTATTTAAATAAAGAAGGTTAACATAAATGAGTGATGTTAGATGGTACACTATCCATACGCAGGTTGGCTATGAAGAGAAAGTGAAGTCTATGCTTGAAAATAAGTTGAAAGAGATGGGCTTACTTGATGATGTGGAAGAAATTTTTGTACCTTTTGAAGAGGTCATTGTTATAAAGAAAAACAACAAAAAAGAGAAGGTAAAAAAATGTCTTTACCCGAGCTATGTTTTTGTTAAGGCTAAAATGAGCGACAAACTTTACAATATAGTGAGGAAAATGTCTTTTGCTTCGGGCTTTATTGGTTATAAAAACGAGCCTGCTCCAGTAGATGAATCTGAAATTAAGCAGATAAAAGATAGAGTTGAAAGCTCAAAGGAGGCCCCAAGGCTGTCGGTTTCTTTCGAACCTGGAGAATCTGTTAGGGTCCTAGACGGTCCTTTTGCCAACTTTACTGGAACTGTTGATGAGGTTGATGTTGAGAAGGGTAGATTAAGAATATTGGTTAGCATATTTGGTAGGTCAACACCAGTTGAATTAAATTACAATCAGGTAGAGAAAGTAGAATAAAAGGGAGTTAAAAATGGCAAAGAAAGAGGTAGTTGCTCAAATTAAGTTGCAAATAGAAGCAGGCAAGGCATCACCTGCTCCTCCTGTAGGTCCGGCTTTAGGTCAACATGGTGTAAACATAATGGATTTTGTTAAAAAGTTTAACGATGTTACAAAGGATAGAATGGGCGATATAGTGCCTGTTGTCATCACAGTTTATGCTGATAGATCTTTTGACTTCATAACAAAGACGCCACCTACAAGTTCGTTGATAAAGAAAGTCTTAGGTATAGAGAAAGGCTCAAGCGATCCAGCAAGGCAGAAGGTTGGCAAATTAACAAAAGAACAAGTAGAGGAGATTGCAAAGATTAAGCTTCCTGATTTGAATACAAGTGAAATTGAAAAGGCAATGAAAACAGTTGCTGGCACAGCTATAAATATGGGAGTAGAGGTAGAGGAGTTTTAAATTTAACTTTACCACTGTTAGTGGGAGCTCTAAAGAAAAAAGGAGAGCGTTATGGCAAAGAGAGGTAAGAAGTATATTGAAGCCTTGAAAAAATATAATCATCTGGAGGAATATTCTTTGGACGAGGCTGTAAAGATTCTTAAAGAGATATCTTATGCTAACTATGATGAAACAGTTGAGGTGCATATGAAATTGGGCGTTGACCCAAGGCACTCAGATCAAATCGTTAGAGGCTCTGTTACACTTCCTAATGGAACCGGAAAAAAGGTTAGAGTTTTGGTTTTTGCAAAGGGTGAGAAGATTAAAGAGGCTGAGGAAGCTGGCGCTGACTATGTGGGTGGTCAGGAGTACGCTGATAAAATAGCCAAAGAGGGCTGGCTTGAGTTTGATAAAGTTATTGCAACACCAGATATGATGGGTGTTGTAGGTAGATTAGGTAAGATTTTAGGTCCGAGAGGACTAATGCCAAATCCAAAGATTGGAACTGTTACGTTTGATGTAGCTGATGCAGTAAAGAGAGCAAAAGCTGGAGAGGTGGAATTTAGGGTTGATAAAACGGCCAATATTCATGTGGGTGTTGGCAAGAAATCTTTTGATAACGAGAAACTAAAGGAGAATATAATTACACTATATGAAGCGATTGTTAAGGCTAAGCCATCTGCGGCTAAGGGTAAGTATATAAAGTCATTCCATATAGCTACAACTCATTCTCCGAGTGTTAAGATTAATGTACAATCACTATAAAGTTAACATAAAGATTGAGAGGTCAAAGACTGTGGGTAGCCCAGGGGCTTTAAAGCAGGCCTACAGGAGACCAGTTTTTGGCCCGTCCAAGAAAGGAGGGGGATATTGAAGAAAGAACGGAAAGTAGAGTTAGCTGAGAAGCTAAGGGAGAGGCTACAGGAAGCCAAGATGATTATTATTTCAGAATACGCTGGCTTAACTGTAGATCAAATGGAGTCCATAAGGAACTCTGTCAAGGAAAGGGGCTATACGTTTAACGTTATTAAAAACAACATTGTAAAGAAGGCTATTGAAGGTACTGAATGGGAGACTTTAACAGACAGATTAAGTGGCCCTAACGCTTTTGCTTTGTGTTTTGATGACCCAGCTGAGCTTGCAAAGCTGTTGGTAGAGAAATCTAAAGAGTTTAAAAAACTAAAGGTTAAGCTTGGCTGCTTGGATGGTAAGATTCTCGAAGCAAAAGATGTTGTAGCTTTGAGTAAATTACCTCCAAGGGAAGTGTTGTTGGCTCAGCTTTTGGGAACTATGAAGGCTCCTGTGTCTGGTTTTGTCAATGTTTTAGCGGCCAATATAAGGCAGCTTCTGTATGTACTTAAAGCAATAGAAGAAAAGAAAAAAGGAAATTAAGAGGAGGGGTTAAATGGCAGAAATTACAAAGGAAGATGTTATTAAATTTATTGAAAATATGACTGTTGTTGAGCTTGCAGATTTTGTTAAGGAATTAGAGGATAAATTTGGAGTTAGTGCGGCTGCTCCTGTTGCTGCTGTTGCTGCTGCACCTGCTGCAGGTGGAGAAGCAGCTCAAGAGCAAGAAAAAACAGAATTTGATGTAGTTTTGAATAAAGCTGGCGACAAGAAAATCCAAGTTATCAAAGTTGTTAGAGAGCTTACAGGATTAGGTCTTAAAGAGGCTAAAGCTCTTGTTGATGCTGCACCTAAAGCTGTTAAAGAGAAAGTCAGCAAAGAAGAAGCTGAGCAGATTAAGGCTAAGTTAGAAGAGGCTGGTGCTGAAGTCGAGATTAAATAATCTTGATAAAAGGTGGGCTTACTACTATACGGTCAGGAAAGGGGCAAATGCCTCTTTCCTTTTTTTTTCGAAAAATCTTTTTATAAAAGTAGACGAGGTGCATAATGGCTAAACCTCTAAATTTAGATTACAGAATGAGGGTTAATTTTTCAAAAGCCGATGAAGTTTTAGAGATACCTGATCTTTTAAGACTTAACATAGATTCCTTCGAGGAATTCATAGATAAAAATAGTAAAAAAGAAAAGAATTTGGATAATGCTCTAAAATCCATTTTTCCCATAGATGATACACACGGTAGGTTGCGTTTAGAATTGGTGGATTGGTATATTACCCCTCCGAAATTTTCTCCTGATGAGTGCAAAGCAAAGGGTTTGTCCTATACGGGGAATCTAACCATAAAGGTGAGGCTTACCCAATGGAATATAAATGAACAAACAGGAGAAAAAGTTAATATTGAAGATATAAAAGAACAAGATATATATGTAGGAGAAATACCTTTAATAACAGAATCTGGCAGCTTCGTTGTAAATGGTGTAGAGCGTGTTATTGTAGGGCAGCTTCATAGGTCTCCCGGTGTTATATTTAAGAAATTGTCTGAGTTTGCTGGTAGAAGTCTTTACTATGCACAGATAATTCCTGAGCGCGGCAGTTGGATAGAATTTGAAACCGAGGCTAGAGAAATAATTACGACAAGAATTGATAGGAAAAAGAAATTCCCAGCTACGATAATTTTACAAGCACTTGGTATAACTGAAGAAGAGATGCTAAATAGATTTTATAACACTGTTAATGTAAGGATTGAAGCCGGTAGGATTTATGCGAAGTTAGAAGATTCAATAGTGGGTTTCAAAGTTGATAGTGATATTGAAGTAAATGGTGACGTATTGATAAATGAAGGTAAAAAAATTACCCGTAGGATTTTTAAAAAGCTTAAAGAATCAGGGATTGAGTTGATTCCTATAAGGGAAAGTGAGCTTTTTAATAAGTATTCGGCAAGTGTTGTAAAGGTAAATGATGAAGGTGAAGATGTTGTTGTTCTTGATATTGGCTCTCGTCTAGATAAAGAAAAACTGAGTTTTATAAAGAAATTCGATAAAGAGTTTAAGGTTATTTATTCTGAATTTGACGACTATTTTATATTGAATACTATTCTTGCCTCCAGAGAGGTTTTGAGAAAGAGAAGAGTTGCCTTACCAGATGAGCTATCAACCGAAAATGTGGCAAGAATATTTATACATACGCTTTTAAGGCCAGGTGAACATACATCTGTTGAGGATGCTAAGAAATTTTTTGATAATTTATTCTTTGACCCTGAAAGATACGATATTTCCCAAGAGGGAAGGATAAGGATAAATGAAGTGTTTGGTCTTGATATTCCAGAAAGTGTTAGGACTTTGACAAAAGAGGATTTTCTGGGATTACTTAATCACCTAATTTTACTTGTAAATGATAAAGCTGTTCCGGATGATGTTGATAGTTTGACAAATAGAAAGGTAAATTTAATTGGAGATCAGCTTTATAGAGAAGTGAGAAATGGCCTTTTAAGGATGCAGCGTTTAGTTAAAGACAAACTTGTTATGAGAGATATTGACAATATTACTCCCTACGATGTCATAAATGCAAAACCTGTGGCAGTGGCAATCAAAGATTTTTTCTCCACAGGACAACTATCCCAGTTTTTAGATCAAACTAATATTTTATCTGAAATATCCCATAAAAGAAGATTGTCTGCTTTAGGCAGTGGAGGATTGACAAGAGAGAGGGCTGGATTTGAAGTTAGAGATGTTCATCCAAGCCATTACGGTAGGATTTGCCCAATTGAGACCCCCGAAGGTGCGAACATAGGTCTTATTTCTTCTTTAGCTATTTATGCTAAGGTAAATGAGTTTGGTTTTATAGAAACTCCATATAGGGTAGTAAAAAATGGCAAGGTCACAAAAGAAGTTATATATTTAAGTGCATCAAAGGAAAAAGGCTATATTATAGCACAGGCAAACGCTCCTTTGAATGAGGATAGTACTTTTAAGAATGAGTATGTAGCAGCAAGGAAAGATGGTGAATTTGTTATAGTTCATAACAGCGAAGTGGATTTAATGGATGTTTCCACAAATCAGATAGTATCCGTTGCAGCTGGTTTAATTCCGTTTTTAGAACACGATGACGCAAACAGAGCTTTAATGGGTTCAAACATGCAGAGACAGGCGGTGCCTCTTTTAAGGCCAGAGGCTCCACTTGTGGGTACAGGTTTAGAGCCCGTAGCTGCTAAATATTCACGGTATGCACTTGTTGCCAAAAGAGATGGAAAGGTTGTTAGAATAGATAACAAAATTTACGTATCTTGCAAAACAGATAGTGGCTATGAGTTGGACGTATATCCATTGAAAAAATTTTTAAGGTCAAATCAAGATACCTGTTTTTCTCAAACGCCAGTTGTAGAAGTTGGAGATTACATAAAAGAAGGGCAGATTATAGCAGATGGCCCTTCTATGGATAAGGGTGAACTTGCCCTCGGTAAGAACCTTGTAGTAGCCTTTGTCTCTTGGAGAGGCTATAATTATGAAGACGGTATTACAATATCAAGAAGGGTGGTTGAAGAGGATTTATATACATCTATTCATATAAAGGAATTTAGTGTTTATGTTAGAGATACAAAGTTTGGAGTTGAGGAGATTACAACAGATGTTCCAAACGCATCCAGCGAGATGATTAAGAATTTAGATAAAAATGGTATTGTGCGTATAGGGGCTTATGTTAAACCGGGTGATATTTTAGTTGGTAAGGTCACTCCAAAGGCTGAGACCCATTATTCACCAGAAGAGAAACTCCTCCGTTCAATATTTGGAGAAAAGGCTGCCAATGTTTCTGATTCATCATTGAAGGTTCCATCAGATACAAGCGGCATAGTTGTTGATGTTCAGATTTTGCATAGAAGGGGTACCCAGATAAATCCAAGGGAGAAAGAGATTGTTCAGGAAGAAAAAGAAAATATAAATAGAGAACTAAAACACAAACTTAGACTTCTTGAGCAACTCAGATTGGATAGCATAAGAGAGGCTATTGCTGAGAGAGCTTTGGAAAGTAATCTTAATATAAACAACAGGGTGTTTAAGAAAGGCAGTAAGATAAATGCGGAAGATTTAAAAGAGTTGGGCGAAAGAGATTTGCTTAAATTACTGCCTAAGGACTTTGATTTAAAAGCTTTGAATAAACACTATAAGGAAATGGAAAAATCGATAAGAGACCATCATGCCAAAATGATTAAAGGATTAGAGAAGGAGAGTGACCTACCACCTGGTGTTATATCGGCGGTAAATGTCTATATTGCAACGAAGAGAAAACTTTCTGTTGGCGATAAAATGAGTGGTAGGCATGGAAATAAAGGTGTTGTCTCTAAGATTTTACCTGCTCAAGATTTACCATTTTTAGAAGATGGAACACCTGTTGATATAGTTCTTAATCCATTAGGCGTTCCTTCACGTATGAATATAGGCCAAATCATGGAAACCCATTTGGGGTGGTTGTCTAAAGGTTTGGGTAAAAAGATAGATGGCCTTTTAAAGGAAGGCAGGAAAGATGCTTTAAGAAAGTTTATAAAACAGATTTTCAATTCAAAGAAAGCGGATGATTTTATTGATTCATTGAGAGATGAAGAATTGGAAAAATACGCTAAGGAATGGAGTAATGGCGTTCATTTTGCAAATCCTGTTTTTGAAGGAGCAAAAGAGCAGGATTTAAAATATTTGCAAGGTATTGTTGGATTTAAACAGCTAAAGAGTGAAGTTTACGATGGTGTTACTGGTGAAAAATTTAAAGAGCCTGTAACAGTTGGGGTTATGTATGTACTTAAATTACATCATTTGGTTGACGATAAAGTACATGCAAGGAGCATAGGCCCTTATTCTCTTGTTACTCAACAACCGCTGGGAGGAAAAGCCCAATTTGGAGGGCAAAGGTTCGGTGAGATGGAGGTTTGGGCTTTAGAGGGGTATGGCGCTGCTTATACATTGCATGAGATGCTAACTGTAAAATCCGATGATGTTACTGGTAGAAATAAAACATACGAATCTATTGTTAAAGGAAGACCTATTCCTTTAGGTGGAGTTCCTGAATCGTTCAACGTTTTGGTTAAGGAAATGCAAGCCTTATGCTTAGATGTTGAGCTGCTCAAGGATATAAGAAGAAAATAGGGGGCGGTAAATGTTTACAGTATTAAAAAGCAAACCAAAGTCTTCAAAAGACTTTGATGCCATAAGGATAAAGTTGGCTTCTCCTGAAAAAATAAGGCAGTGGAGCTACGGTGAGGTAAAGAAAGCTGAAACCATTAACTATAGAACCTTTAAGCCCGAAAGGGACGGTTTGTTCTGTGCAAAGATATTTGGCCCGATCAAGGACTACGAGTGTTTGTGCGGAAAATACAAGAGGATCAAGTATAAAGGTATTGTATGTGAGAAGTGTGGTGTTGAGGTTACAGAATCGAAAGTTAGACGTGAAAGAATGGGCCATATTGAATTGGCAGCGCCTGTAGTTCATATTTGGTATTTAAGATCCGTCCCAAGTATTATGGCTCTTTTGTTAGATATGAAGCTGAAAGAGCTTGAGAGGGTGATATACTATGAATCTTATGTGGTTATAGAAAGCGAAGTTGAGGAGCTCCCTGTTAAGACGGTTTTAAATGAGGCCTCTTATAGGGCGTATCTTGAAAAATACGGTGTTAGATTTACTGCTGAAATGGGAGCTTCTGCCGTCCAGAAGCTGTTAAAAAAAATAGATTTAGACCTTTTGATTTATGAACTTAAAGATGAAATAGATGCAACTAAGTCCGAAGCAAAAAAGAAGAAGCTGATAAAGCGTTTAAGACTCGCTGAGCAGTTTAAAAGAAGTGGCAACAAACCCGAGTGGATGGTTCTTGAAGCACTACCTGTTTTACCGCCAGAGTTAAGACCTCTTGTATCTTTAGAGGGTGGTCGTTTTGCATCGAGTGACCTAAATGATTTGTACAGACGTGTCATAAATAGAAATAATAGATTGAAGAGATTAATAGAGCTTAGCGCTCCTTCTATAATTATTAGAAATGAGAAGAGAATGCTACAAGAGGCTGTTGATGCCTTAATAGACAACGGTAGGAGGAAGCAGGTTGTAAGGGCTTCAAACAATAGACCTTTAAAATCACTAAGTGAATCTATAAAGGGCAAGGAAGGTAGATTTAGAAGAAACTTGTTAGGTAAAAGGGTTGATTATTCTGGCCGTTCAGTTATTGTTTCTGGTCCTGAATTGAGGATGGACCAATGCGGTTTGCCAAGGATTATGGCTTTAGAACTGTTCAAACCATTTATATTCCATAGATTAATAAGTGATGGATTTGCTCCTACTGTAAAAGCGGCTAAGAAGATGGTAGAAAGGAAAGATCCAGAGGTTTGGAATATCCTCGAAGAAGTTGTTAAGGAACATCCTGTGTTGCTTAATAGGGCACCAACATTGCACAGGTTATCTATACAGGCTTTTCATGCGACTTTAACAGATGAGAAAGCAATAAGACTTCATCCTCTTGTATGTCCTGCATTTAACGCAGATTTTGATGGAGACCAAATGGCGATACATGTTCCTTTAAGCAACGAGGCCATGCTCGAGAGTGAAGTTTTGATGCTTGCAACCGAGAATATTATTTCGCCAGCCCACGGTAATCCTATAGCTATGCCCAGTCAGGATATGATTTTGGGCATATATTACATGACCAAACCAAGGGATGGTCAAAAGGGTGAAGGAATGGTTTTCTCTTCGCCAGATGAAGTTCGTATTGCTTATGAAAATGGGGTTTGTAGCATTAATGCAAGAGTTAAAGTAAGGGTTGATGGTGAATTATATGACACAACCGTGGGTAGGGTTTTATTCTATGAAATAGTTCCAAAGGATGTTCCATTTAAGCAAATAAATAGGCTATTTACTAAGAAGGAGTTGAATAAGTTTATTTCATTTTTGCATAAAACGCATGAACTGCCAGTTGTTGTTAAGTTTTTGGACGATGTTAAAAATATGGGATTTGAAATGTCAACAAGAGCAGGTGTTTCGATATCCATTGATGATATGCTTGTTCCTAAAGAAAAGGCTGAGATTATTAAAAAAGCAGAAGAAGAAGTTAGAAAAATCCAGGAAGACTATGGCCAGGGTTTGTTAACCGATAAGGAGAGATATAATAAATCTGTGGATATATGGAGCTCAGCGACAGATAGAATTGCCGATGCCATGATGAGAGAGTTGGGCGGTGAATATGAGGAGAGCTTTAACTCAATTTTTATAATGGCACATTCTGGTGCAAGGGGTTCGCAGCAACAGATGAGGCAGCTTGCGGGTATTAGGGGTCTTATGGCGAAGCCTTCGGGAGATATTATAGAAACGCCTATTAAATCAAACTTTAAAGAGGGATTAACTGTTCTTGAGTACTTTACATCTACACATGGAGCAAGGAAAGGACTTGCAGATACAGCATTAAAAACAGCTAACGCCGGTTATTTGACAAGAAAGCTCGTGGATGTTTCCCAGGATGTTACTATTACTATGGATGATTGTGGAACTACTGAAGGCATAGAAATTTCTGCAATAATGGTTAATGGTGAAGAAATTGAGTCTTTGCAAGATAGAATCTTGGGAAGAACCGCTGCCGAAGACGTTGTAAACCCATTTACTGGTGAAGTTATTGTTGAAGAGGGTAATGAAATAGATGAAAAGGCTGTCGATAAAATTACAGAGGCTGGGATTAGGTCTGTAAAAATATACTCTATCTTAACTTGCAAGGCAGAAAGAGGGGTTTGTGCAAAATGTTACGGTAGAGACCTTGCCCGCGGTGGTATGGCTAAAATTGGTGAGGCCGTAGGTATAGTTGCTGCTCAATCGATAGGTGAGCCTGGTACTCAATTAACACTAAGAACATTCCACGTGGGTGGTACTGCCTCAAGACTATCTAAAGAGAGTAAATCAGCTGAAACTGTAAGGGCAGGTATAGTTAGGTATTACAAATTCTTTACTGCTGAGAATTCAGAAGGGGATAGGGTTCTTCTTTCAAGGAGGGACGCTGCTCTTTTAATAACAGAACCTCAAATAGTTTCTAAATGCGGTGGCAAGGTAAAAATAGATGAGGATAAAACTTATTACTACTTGAAGATTGGTGAAAGTGAAGAGTATAAGCTTAAGAAAGTAAACTTTGTTAGTGATAAAGACATAATTTCAGGTGGTAGTGAAGCGATAGGTAAATATTTGATTTCTGTAAAAGATGGGGACACAATAAATAAACTTTCTCTCCTTGTGGAAAGGGTTTTAGAGGTTTTTGATGTCCCAAAAAAGGTTCCTTATGCTGCTAAAATATATGTTGAAGACGGTCAAACTATAAAAAGATTTGTAAAGACAGAAAAGGGCGGAGAAGTTAATCTTATTGCTTTGGAAGGAGATAAATTCGTTGAGGTATCTACGCCTAAAGACGGTATAGTTGATAGGCATGGAACTCATGTTGTTATTATTAAAGATGGAAAAGATGAAATAAGGTATTATGTGCCAAAGGGATCTAAGCTATACGTTAAGGCAGGTGATAAGGTAGAGGCCGGTGATATAATTGTAGGCTATGATGATGAAAGGCAGAAGAGAATCTTTGAAAGTGATCCAACCGCTTACACAAGCAGTACAACAATAGCTGAATGGGATGCATATTCGGATTACTTGCTCGCAGGTGCCGATGGATATGTAAAATGGGTGGATTTGGTTCCATTTGTTACCATTAAGGAAGAGATTGATAAAATAACCTCTATGAAGAGTAATATAGTCATAGAAAGCAAGGATTTATCCAAGAAACCGAGGATTGTTATTGTAGATGAAAATGGTAATGTGAATAAATTCTCAAATATAAATGAAGATGCAATGTATTATTTGCAGCCTGGTATTATATTGCAGAAGGATAACGGAGAGCCTGTTAAGGCTGGAGATGTAATAGGAAAGATTCCGAAAGAGTTAGATAAAACAACCGATATTACGGGTGGCTTGCCAAGGGTTTCTGAATTATTTGAGGCTAAAAGGCCTGCTAATGCCGCTATAGTTAGTGAGATTAGTGGTGTGGTTTCTTATGGAAAAGAAAGCAAGGGTAAGAGAAAAGTTATAATAACCTCTACAGCAGGAAAGGGCGAAGTAAAAAAGGAGTATTTAATACCAAGAAACAAAAGACTTTTGGTTTTTCCTGGTGACAGAGTGGATATGGGTGAGCCGATTACTGATGGACCGATAAATCCTCATGACATACTCGCCATATTAGGAGAAAAAGAACTCCAAAAGATGCTTGTTAGTGAAATACAACAGGTTTACAAACTTCAAGGTGCTAATATCAATGATAAGCATATAGAGATTATAGTTAGACAGATGCTTTCTAAAGTTGTAATCGAGGATGCGGGAGATAGTGATTTTATAGAAGGAGAAGTTGTTAATAGGTTTATCTTTAGAAAGAAGAACGAAATGCTTGTCAGGAGAGGCAAAAGGCCTGCTATTGGAAGGATTGTGCTTTTAGGTATAACAAAAGCAGCTTTGAACACGGATAGTTTTATATCCGCAGCAAGTTTCCAGGAAACTACAAGGGTTTTAACAGAAGCTTCTATTAGTGGCCAGATAGATTATCTGAGAGGTTTGAAGGAAAATGTAATTGTGGGTAGACTGATACCAGTGGGTACGGGACAGAAGAAATATGATGATTTGGTACTAAAACCTGCTGATAGTGATTAAAAATCTTGACAAAATGGACTTTTATTGTTAGTTTACCCAAGCCAATTTTAGAGGGAGGTAAAAAGTGCCTACTATTAACCAACTTGTAAGAAAAGGTAGAAAAGAAGTTAAGGCTAAAAAGAAAACGTTGGCCCTCCAAGGATGTCCGCAGAGAAGGGGGGTTTGTACAAGGGTTTATACGACAACACCTAAAAAGCCTAACTCAGCTTTGAGGAAGGTTGCAAGGGTGAAACTTACTACAGGATATGAAGTGACAGCGTACATTCCAGGTGAAGGGCATAATTTACAGGAGCACTCTATTGTCCTTGTGAGGGGTGGAAGAGTAAAGGACTTACCTGGTGTTAGGTATCATATTATTAGAGGTTCCTTGGATGCTGCTGGTGTTGAAGGCAGAAAACAAGGGCGTTCTAAGTACGGAACAAAGAAGCCTAAGGAATAAGGAGAGGTAGATGAGGAGAAGAAGGGCTGAAAAAAGAGAGACCCCGCCAGATTTGGTGTATGGTAGCGTATTAGTTTCAAAAATTATTAATAAAATAATGTGGGATGGGAAGAAATCTGTCGCAAGGAAGATTTTCTACGATGCTATGAATCTTGTAAAGGAAAAAACGGGTGATGACCCTATGGAAGTTTTACAGAAGGCTATAGATAATGTAACACCAAAAATAGAAGTTAGGCCGAGAAGGGTTGGTGGTGCTACATATCAGGTACCTGTTGAGGTTAGACCTGAAAGGCAGAGTAGTCTTTCTGTTAGGTGGCTCGTTGATTATGCAAGACAGAGAAGCGAAAAGAGGATGTTTGAAAGGCTTGCTGGTGAGATTATCGATGCTGCCAATAATAGAGGCGGGGCTGTTAAGAAAAGAGAAGATACACACAAGATGGCTGAGGCCAACAGAGCGTTTGCACATTATAGGTGGTAAAGGAGTAATAAGAAGTGGCGCGTAAGTATCAGCTTGAGAAATTAAGAAATATTGGAATTATAGCACATATAGATGCGGGGAAAACAACAACTACTGAGAGGATTCTCTACTACACTGGTGTTTCCCACAAGATAGGTGAGGTGCATGAAGGCACCGCAACGATGGATTGGATGGAGCAAGAAAAGGAGAGAGGTATAACTATTACTTCTGCATCCACAACGTGCTTTTGGCGAAACCACATGATAAACATCATAGATACACCAGGGCATGTGGATTTTACTGTAGAGGTTGAAAGAGCTTTGCGCGTTTTAGATGGTGCTGTTGGCGTATTTTGTGCTGTTGGAGGTGTAGAACCGCAAAGTGAGACTGTTTGGAGACAGGCGGATAAATACCATGTGCCAAGGGTTGCCTTTGTTAACAAAATGGATAGAACGGGTGCTGATTTCTTTAGTGTTGTTGAGGAAATAAACGAGAAATTGAATGGTAATCCGCTTGTTTTACAGCTTCCTATTGGCTCGGAAAGCGATTTTGTTGGTGTTGTAGATTTGATAAAGATGAGAGCCATAATATGGGATTCAGATGTTTTAGGGGCTAAATTCTCAGAGAAAGAAATACCAGGTGAATTAGCCGATCAGGCTTTAGAATATAGAAATATGATGATTGAAAAACTTTCTGACTTTGATGATGCCATAATGGAAAAATACTTAGAAGGTGAAGAGATTTCCGAAGAAGAAATTAAAAAGGCTATTAGAAAAGCTACTATAGAAACCAAATTAACACCCGTGTTGTGTGGAAGCGCTTTTAAAAATAAGGGAGTTCAGCCTTTGCTAGACGCTGTTGTTGATTTTTTGCCGTCACCTGTTGATATTCCTCCAGTTAAAGGTGTGGATCCGAAGACAGGTAAGGAAGTAGAAAGAAAGGCCTCTGAGTCTGAGCCTTTGGCTCTTTTGGCTTTTAAAATAATGAGTGATCCTTATGTTGGTAAACTCACGTACTTTAGAGTTTATTCTGGAACTTTGAAGGCTGGCTCATATGCTTACAATTCAACTAAAGATAAAACGGAGAGGATTGGTAGGCTTCTCAGAATGCATGCGAACAAAAGAGAGGATGTTGATACCGTATACGCGGGTGATATTGCAGCTGCCATTGGTTTGAAGTATACGGCTACTGGTGATACACTGTGTGATGATAAGCATCCTGTGCTTTTGGAGTCTATGGAATTTCCAGAGCCTGTTATATCTATTGCAGTTGAGCCTAAGACAAAAGCTGATAGGGATAAGCTATCAAGTGCTCTACAAAAACTTGCAGAAGAAGATCCTACATTTAGAGTTAAATACGATGAGGAGACTAACCAGACAATTATATCCGGAATGGGCGAGCTTCATCTTGAAATAATAGTTGACAGGTTGAAGAGGGAATTTAAAGTCGGAGTAAACGTTGGTAAGCCTCAAGTTGCGTATAAGGAGAGCATAAAGGGCTCTATTAAACAGGAAGGTAAGTTTGTAAGACAAACAGGTGGCCATGGACAGTACGGGCATGTTTGGATAGAGATTGAGCCTTTGGAAAGAGGTAAAGGGTTTGAATTTGTTGATAAGATTGTTGGTGGCGTAATACCTAAAGAATATATACCTGCAGTTGAGGCAGGAATAAAAGATGCAGCGGAAAGTGGAATATTAGCCGGATACCCAATGGTTGATTTTAAGGTTACTTTATACGATGGTTCTTATCACGAGGTTGACTCGTCGGATATGGCGTTTAAAATAGCTGCATCTATGGCATTCAAAGAAGGGGCTAAAAAGGCTAAACCATACATTCTTGAGCCTATAATGGATGTGGAGGTTACTACTCCAGAGCAATACTTAGGCGACGTTATGGGAGATATAAACTCGAGAAGGGGAAAAATCAAAAATATGTCGGAAAAAGGCAAATTAAAGATAATCAAGGCGTATATACCGTTGAGTGAGATGTTTGGATATGCTACAGTTTTAAGATCTATTACTCAAGGTAGAGGAACTTATACTATGCAATTTTCGCATTATGATGAAGTTCCAAAAAGTATCGCTGATAAAATAATTAAGAAAGAAGCTTAAGGAGGCATTTATGGCAAAGGAAAAATACGTAAGAAGTAAACCCCATGTTAACATCGGTACAATCGGTCACATAGACCACGGAAAAACCACCCTCACTGCTGCTATCACAAAGGTATTGGCAGAGAAGGGTAAGGCAGAGTTCAAAGA
>WFRG01000131.1 GCA_015486705.1 Hippea sp.
GCCGTATAACCCTTCATGGCACAACCCTTCTTTGCACCATCACAGAATACTCCACCCGTTCCTTCTATGTAATTTTTAAAAGCATCATAAAAGAGTTCAAGTTTATTTTCCAAGTAAAGCAGACCTGCCATAACACCCACGCCCGCTGCGTGAACGACACCGCATTCCGATGACACAAACCCAAACTTTGATGTTATGAGCGATGTTATGAGACACGACAGTATTACAGCTTTTTCTACCTCTTCTTCTTTAAAACCTTTTTCCTTTGCAATATAAGACAAACTCCCAATAGCCACTATTCCTTTATTGCCACTACCTGCGCAACTTGCAATCTTAACACTATCTCCTCCCATTCGTGCATAGATTGCCCCATACGCCGGGTTAATTTTAGGATCTAAGTACTTCTTTGAGTATTCAATTGCCTCAAGGTTTGTTTCAATGGCCTTTTTTACTTTATCCCTTACCTCTTCATCTTTATACAGCTCATCTACCGTTTTCTTCCACACCCTGAAGTCAAAATAATCATCCTCAAACTCAATCTCTTCCTCTGCTCTTTTGGCTTTTTTCTTGAAAATGTACTTTCCATTCTCTTTTATCTCAACAGTGCCTGTATGGGTTTTTCTTGTTACTATCTCCACTTCATTACCCATTTCATCAAAAGCATGGGAGTGTATGTAGAGTTCTTTTCTCTCAGATATACTCACTTCTACTTCGATTCTGCTCTCTGAAACCATTTTAAGTATGTTGTCATCAATCATTGTGAATATTTCCAAAGATCTGCTTGAATCACCTATGAAGTATCCCAATAGGGCTGCGTTTTCTGTTCCAGTTAGGCCATTTGAGTTTGGAATGCCAGCAGCGAAGGCGTTTTTAAAGGTCATTCTATCTATTTCAAGTTGTATTTTCTTTACGTTCTTTAAGTACTTTTGGATATGGGCAGTGTTGTAGGCAATTGCGGCTGGTTCTGTGCAACCGAGAGAGAACTCTATCATTTTTGACAGTCTTTTGGATAGCTCTTCCATAACATCTCCTTAAATATTTACGTTTAGTAACTTTCTTGCCAAATATCCTATAACAAATGATATAATGCTCACAGAAAAGCTTATGGTGAACATCTCTATAAAGCTCTTTTTAAACGATGTTTCCTTAACCACAGAAACAAAGAAACTGAAGATGAGGATGACAACTGTTGCATCTAAGAACATCAAAGCTAATGAGTAATAAAAGTTTGCGAATAGGAAAAATGGTATCACTAAGGCTAAAACGGTGACGAAGTATGCAATAGTTGTATAAAAAGCCGCCTTCAGAGGATGACTGCTCTTTTCCGCCTTTTGTGATAAATATTCACTTGATCCCATGCTTAAGGATGCAGATATTCCTGTTACGACACCCACTATACCTATAAGCTTTGCATTTTGCAGCGCCAAAGATACACCGGCCAAAGCGCCTGTAAGCTCAACAATTGCATCGCTGATACCCAGAACCATTGAGCTGATGTATTCGATACGTTCCTCATGTAGCATATCAATTAGTAACTTTTCATGTCTTGTTTCATCCTCTAAGATCTTCTTTGCTTCTGGTATGACATTGGATATGGATTTGTAGCTTTCTTGTGCATCTGCTTCTGCTGCTTCCATTACCTTAACGCAGAATACAACACCGAATATCTTTGCAAGCACAACAAAGAATAGAACAACAAGTGGATTTGCGCTTACGTCAGTTTGGGTATATTTTTTTAGAATATTGTAGTGATTCAACTCATCCTCGGCAATCTTTTTTAGGATCTTGCTGTTCTTCTCACTGACAGACTTCAATGAGGAAAGCTTTGAATAAATTTTATAACCTACGATTTCGTCCTTTTGATATTTTATCAGATCATTCTTTAGCTTTTCTTCCATTTTCCTCGCCTTCTTAAAGTATAAAAGATGAACTACTTGATTGCAAGGTCAATCTCTTGTATAAATTCAAAAGTTAATCCTATTTTTAAGGGGGGAGTTTGGTATGGACAAGAAGCCTTTTGCCAATCCTGGTCCTGCAGGTTTAATGGTTTTAGCGTTTTATTTAGCTGCTTTATGGCCCGTAGCTACACACAGGGCACCCCATGAGATGATCAACGTGTTAATTGCTTTAGGGTTCGCCGGTGGTTTGGTTCAGTTTGCAGCGGGTATTATTGACTTAAGAAATGGAGAAATCATGACAGGAAACATAATGCTTGCTTTTAGTGCATTTATGTGGTTGGGTTTTTGGGAATTTTTAGGTAAGTCCTTTGGCTTTATACCAGAAAATACATCTGTCGTTGATGGTTATGTTTTTATCGTTATGGGTATTCTCATGGTTGGTTTCACATTCGGACACCTTAAAGCTCCAAAAATTACATTGTTATTTATGATTTTTACCGACATTTTCTTTTTAAGCGCCGGTTCTTTCTTATTGACGCATAATATTGTACTTTGGAATATTGTGGGTATAATTTTACCACTTATAATTTTGAGTATTCTTTGGATCGTTTTTGGTATAGTTTTAAACGGCGTGTTTGGTAAGGAGATAGTTCCGATGGGGAAACCATTAATCAAAGATTAGAAAAGCTATTTTCCGCAAAGGGCGTTTATAATTTAATTATAAATCTGGACAAAGATGTAAATATAAAGGTGGGCAGTTTGGATAATATTGAGTTCAAAAATGGTTATTATGCCTATGTGGGCTCTGCTTTGGGTGGTCTGAAACAAAGGCTAAAAAGACACCTTAAGAAAGATAAGAAGAAAAGGTGGCACATAGACTATCTTCTTGAACATGCGACAGTGGAGGGCGTGTTTGTCTGGCAATCGAAAAAGAGTATTGAAGACAAGATTGCGTGCAAGCTCAAGAAGAAATTCTACTACATAAACGGTTTTGGAAGCAGCGATTCACGCTGTGAGAGTCATTTGTTTTACTCAAAAGACAAGAACAAACTTTTATCGGCCTTGTTTAAGGTTCTACGCAGGCAAGCGGTCTTTGTTGAGTTTTAACACGGTCATGCTTTCTACGTGGTGTGTTTGTGGAAACATGTCGTAAAGCTTTACCTTTTCTATTATGTACTTATCCTTTACAATGTTCAAATCCCTCGATAATGTTGCCACATCGCAGGATATGTAGATAACGTGTTTTATATTCTTCTTCAAAAGCCACCAAGCTACCTCTTTTGCCCCGTCTCTTGGCGGATCCAAAATAGCAAGATCGAAGCCACCTTTAATCTTGAATGGTTCAAAAAGGTTTCTCCTTATTATACTCACATTTTTTAAGCTAAAGTTGTTGATGTTCCTTTTCAATGAAGAAATGGCTGGCAGGTCGAGTTCCACAGCATAGATTTTGTATCCTTTTTTAGCCAAAGGGATTGTGAAATTGCCAATGCCACAGAACAACTCCAAGATGTTTGACGGGTTTATTGTAGACACTTCATTTAAGAGGTCTTGTATGATTTTAAGGTTTATTTCTCTGTTTATTTGCGTGAATGCATCCTTTTTGTAAAATAGCGGTTGTTCCAAGCCCAAGTTTAGCATCATCTCGTCCGTATTTATATTGCCGTAATCGTCTATTTGTACACGTGTATCACCGAAACATCTGTTGCTTTTTATAAACTCGTTGATCCTTTCATCGGCTATTTTACATTCACTAATCGGTGTGAACTGGTTTGTGCTCTTTTTGTAAAAACCCCACTTACCGTTCCTGCATTTAAAGTCTACCCTTCTCCTGTAGTACCATTGTTTTTCTGACGGTATGATCTCTGGTATTTCATTTAATTCTATCTTGCCAATCCTTTTTAATGTCGATACAAAAACATCCTGTTTTAACTTTAACTGGTATTCGTAATTTGCGTGCTGCAGGTCACAGCCACCGCAGGTTAAGTAATACGGGCATTCGGGTTTAACCC
>WFRG01000132.1 GCA_015486705.1 Hippea sp.
TTATTCTATATTCGTGTATATCGTTTATTTTCTCAAGTTCATCTTTAACAGAATTATAAATCTTTTCTAAATTACTGCTTCCCTGCAAAGCAGGCGAAAACTTATTTTCAAAATATTCAATTAACTTAGAAGCGAGGTGAGGATATTTATCTAAAACAGATATTATAGATGCTTTCTTTATCTGGAAATTGACCTGCATCAAATAATTGCCAATCATTCTAACAACGTCTATATATTTCCAGTTCATCACGCATTTGGTGGTTAGTTTATTGAGTCCATCATCCTCCATTACTCCATTCCAAATTGCATAAAAATTTTCTTTTATGGTACTAAAAAGCAGGTTTTTATCTTTTAAATCAAGATGGGACGTATCTATTGAAAATCTCTGTATATAAAGTTTGTCTACCCCTGCTTTTATTTGGGCGAAGTCCTCATAAAGAACGTTCAATCCCATATTGTTCAACTTTGGTAAAATCTCATAGAGAGCCAATTTGTTTAGAGAATAAATGCTAAAAAACACATTTTCTCCTCTTTCATAAATATCCACCTGAAGCTCTTTTTTCTCAAAAACTTCTTCAAAGTTTTCTATATCGAATATGGCCTCTTCCGGCGTAGTTTTGGAAATATACTCATCAGAAAAAGCAGATGCGTATTTGTTTGTGTAGTAAGATGCTTTGCCAGTACCGTATTTATCGATTAATGCCCTCCTAAAATTATCTTTCCAACTTGAAACAACTTCTTTTAATGCCTTCTCAAGTTTATCTATATCTATCTTTGGTCTTTTAACTTTACCCCCAAAAATTAGATAATAATGAATTCTTATAATCCTTGGGCTTTGCGTTATAACTTTATACTCAACATCTTCAGTTTTCAGTTCTTTCCTTAAATAATCCATATAAGCATCCACGTTTTTTTGAGAGTAGTATTTAACCGGCAAAACAGCAACAAGATAAACACCGTGAACTAAATTTGTCTGTCTTGACAAAATCTTAATCCTTTCTTCTGTTTCGCAGGTTAAAAGCTCCTCCAGTAAAATCTTCAAATTTTCAGTATTTGTTATAAATAGGTCATCCTTTGGCAGGGTATTGAATATATCTATGAGATGCTTATACTCAAAGGAGTCTTCCACAACATTTTCTTCAAATAAGATTCTTTCCAATTTTGACTTCAAAAACGGAATATTAAAGGCTTGCTCTTTTAATGCCTTAGGTGTAAACAAGCCTAAAATGATATGTCGTTTTATCATTCTCAACTCTTCATCAAACTCAGAAATTGATATATAATCCATTCTTCTTGCGTCGTACACGTTGCTCTTTGCATTGGTTTTATCTATAACCATAACATCGCCGGTTTTAATAGTTTCAAGCGCAGTTTCTGGGAGTTCTTTAATAGAAACCTTATCATTAAACATAGACCTCTCGGTATTTTTCAAAATGCCTAAGCAACTGTTTTTATCCAATTGAATAAGTATATCGTCATCGGAGTATTCTAATGTGTATGTTCTCATACCCAAAAAGATAAAATTCTCATCCAAAAGCCACATTAAAAACTCTTTTATATCCTCAGTCTCTTTTTCGCTTATCTTTTTAAGATATATCGGGTCGTTTAGTTTTCTTGATATATCCTTTATCCTCTTCTGCATCATTTCAAAATCTTCTACTGCGAGCCTGCTTTCTTTAATGGAATTAGTAATATCATTTTTAAGCTTGTCCTTTTGCTTACCGCTTATGGCATCAAGCAAGAAATAAAGATACAACTCCTTGTTTCCCATTTCATGAGGAGATTCAATCTTTGTAATCTTTCCCTCATTATCTCTTTCAACAACAAACACGGGCTGGATGCTGAATTCTATATAAAACTCATTCAGATTATTAATAACAGACGTAATACTATCAACAATAAAGGGGTTATTATCCGTCAAAAGTTTAATCTTTGTGTATTGTTTGCTATTAATCTCAACATCCTCTATTTTCATTTTCACATCTTCTTTTCTACTGCTGATAAAATCTATACTTTCCTTTATTAAATCTTTGATTTTATCTACCGAAAATTTCTCTGAAAAACTTTCAACCTTTGAATACTTCAAAGAAGCCGAGATAAAAATGTCCACAAAACCATCGTCCAAACCTAACTGAGTAAGTTCTTTCTTTAACGTACTGATAATCTTAAAATAGTTATCCCTCTTTAACTCCATAATCTAAACCTCCTTTATTCGCCACAGGGCGAATTATCTCCTTTTAATTTATCAATAGCGTGTGGCAAAACATCAACAATATACCCTAAGCATTCATCCACGGCCTTTGGTGAACCTGGTAGGTTAATAATAAGTTTCCCATTTTTAACTCCTGCTACCATTCTCGACAACATCGCTCTCTTTGTTTTTGTCAAAGAAAAATACAGAATAGCTTGAGGTATAAACGGCACCTCATAGTCTAAAGTCTCTTTTGTGGCATCTGGAGTAACATCTCTTGGGTGAAGTCCAGTTCCACCGCTCGTTAAGATTACGTCAACATCACTATTTACATATTTCATGAGTTTTTCTTTTATTAAATCTTTCTCATCAGGTATCACATCATACAACACAAGCTTGCTATCAATTCCTTTTAAAATCTTATCGACTACCGGTTTAACCTTATCTTGTTCGGGATTCTTAGACCTTGAATCGCTCATAACAATGAGGGCGAATTTATAACCTGACACTTACACCTCTCTCTTTCAACGATTTTTTAACATCATAAACACTGTAAACGCCAAAATGGAATACACTTGCTGCCAACGCAGCCTCAGCCTGTGTCTTCTCAAACACCTCTTGAAAGTGCTCCAATTTTCCTGCACCGCCGCTTGCTATCACCGGTATATCAACAGCTTCACTCACAAGCGCAGTAAGTTCTATATCGTAGCCATCCTTCGTACCATCAGCATCCATACTTGTTAACAGTATTTCCCCAGCCCCACGCTGTTGAACTTCAACTGCCCATTTAATAGCATCAATACCGGTAGGTTCTCTACCACCTTTTACAAATACCTCAAAACCTCTATCGGTTTTTTTCGCATCTATAGCAATAATTATACACTGACTGCCAAATATTTTACTTGCTTCGTTTATTAAATCAGGATTCCCTACAGCGGCTGAATTTATCGACACTTTATCTGCACCCGCTTTAAGCAAATTTCTTATATCCTCTATGCTTCTCACACCTCCACCAACCGTCAAAGGCATAAATACCCTCTCAGCGGTTTTCCTAACCACATCTAAAATGGTTTTCCTCTGTTCATAACTCGCCGTTATATCTAAAAACACCAACTCATCTGCACCTTGATTATCGTAAACAATAGCCTGTTCTACAGGGTCTCCAGCATCTATTAGCCTAACAAAATTAACACCTTTAACAACTCTTCCTTTATCTACATCCAAGCAGGGTATAATCCTCTTCGCTAACATTAAAAAGCCCCCTCAGTTAGATGATTAAACTAAAGTAGATTATAATCTTTAAAAATATTTAGTTCAAGTTTTTGAAAACGAAAATTAAATAAATGCCACTCAGTGGGTGCTCATAGATGGTTTGCATAAAAATTGCGTATTTAATAAGGCAAAACTTTATGTTTTTTCTATTTTACTAATGGTGCCTTGAGCTACAGCAACTAGTACCTCTTTTTTGTCTCTGACAACAAACACTTTACACTCACACACGGCTTGCCTTTTACCTGACGATAAGACAGTAGAACGTGCTATTAGTTTATCACCAATAGCTGGGCGAACATAATTTATTTTGTATTCCGCTGTGACACCATCCCCAAATATAGAACCGCCAGCAAATGTCATACAGTTGTCAGCGAGATAACTAATAACACCACCATGAACGAACCCATGTTGTTGCTTTAGCTCATCTTTAATCAACAACGAAATTTCAGCTGAACCAACTTCAAAATATGTTAATTCTGCGCCCAATAATTTACTAAACGGCTGAGAATCCAAAATTTTTTTACCGACCTCAAGTATACTAGCCATAATGAGAACCCCCCATAATACTCTTAAAGATCTAGATTGCATTTTTTACAATAACAACAGATCAACTACCGCACAATAAAAATATCTGAGCTATAGGCTTCGTTTTTGTAAATTTTAGCCCACTTATTATTCATTTCTTACAAAGCAAATTTATGCATTCAAGTTTAGTATAACCCAACGTTCTTTGCCGATAAGATATTTATCGGTTTTTATGCGTTATATAAAGCATCGTAGCTTTGCTACGTCAATGCAGTCAGCTGTTTAAGGAACCATTCCTAATCTCAATGCTCCCCAGTGTTTGCCTTCTATGTAAATAGGAACTGATATATCATACATAGCTTCGCCCGTATCTCTCGTATATGTTTGTATGAGTATTGACTCGGTATTCTTTGCGTCTGCAAGACCAATGGGGTCATCGAATATCCTCATAGAGCGATTACCAACAAGGTCCTTTTCATAATCTCCTGTCAGAGGTTTGTCGTATATAGTATTGTTAACCGGCAAATAATCATTCTCATCCACAAGAACAACAACCTTAAACTTAGGGTTCATCGATAAAACCTTATCTTCTATGGGTTGTATGTATTTCTTCATAAAGTCTGTAAATCTTGTTTTATATTTCTGAGGATTGGTGTTTGGAACTGGCACATAGTTTCTATCCCATATATCGGCACTTGTTATCTCTCCTCTTTTTATGGCGTCCTCTATTGTTGTTTCTATCTCCTTCTTTGTGTCGCGCAAGATTTTGTAAACATCCTCAATAGGTGTTTTGGCTTTTATCTCTTTTGTGATAGAAAACGCTATGTCGGTTATTTCCTTCAAATCAACTGATTGGGATACGATATCATTTAACTTGTTAATTACATCTTTTGTAGATTGAGTTACGTTTGCTACTGTTTGGCTAATTTCCTCTATAGAAGCTGATTGCTGTTCTACAGCTGCTGTTATATTACTTAGCATTTGAGAGGCTTTATCTATCTCATCTTTTACATTTGCAAATGTTTCTCTTATTGTTACCGCACCTTCCCCACTTTTTTCTATCTTTTCTGCTATTTCCAAGTTTTGTGTTATGAGTTTAGAGACGTTATCACTGATTGTATCTGTCATTTTATTGATTTCAGATGCATGAGATTGCGTTTTTTCTGCTAACTTTCTTACCTCATCTGCAACTACGGCAAATCCACGTCCTGCTTCCCCTGCTCGTGCAGCTTCGATTGCAGCGTTCAAAGCAAGCAAACTTGTCTGGTCAGCTATATCGTTTATCACATCAACAACACCGGTTATACTGTTAAGATTAGAATTAAGTTCATCTATTAAATCCTTGCCCTCTTTAACTATTTGAACGTTTTGCTCTATGTTTTTGCCAACTTCAGTTATTATTTCAAGGGCATCATTACTTGCCTTGTCAACATCATTCATAAAACTACTAAATTCTTCAACGCTGTTTGATATATCATTTATAGCCCTTGTGGAGTCGCTTATAGTTTCATTTACAGCTTCAATGTTCCCTGCATTTTCATTTATTTCTTTTATAGCGTTTTTTAGTTCAAAGTTAAACCTTGCATTTAGCACACTTGCATTGCCTGCCGCCACTATGAGCCTGCCGAATATTTCATTGAGTATTCCCTGAAACCTTTTCATGAACATTTCTAAAGATGGGATAATAGGGGCTTTAATCTCTTTGATTAAGTCGATTCTTTCTGCCGAGATTAAATTATTAAGCTCTTTGTTGATTTTTCTTACTCCTTTGACTAATACGATATAGTAATAAGCAAAATTGCTACCTGCAAAAAGTATGGAGCCTACCACAAAGAAGCTAAAAAGACCGCCAACATACAAATGCCATGCAACTCCTCCTAAAAAGAATAGTAAAAACGTTATTCCTGTGAAGAGAAAAAGCTTAGATACCATAAACCCTCCCTTTACTTGTTCAAATCTATCTAGTTTTTTAATTTAAATACTTTTCTCATTATCATATCAACTTTCTGATTCTAAAATATATAACAGTTGTTGTCAAAATATAGTTTTCGTTGACTTCTCGCAAAATTTAGTTACCATGAGAATTTATGGGATTTAAAAATCCACTCAACAACCTCTCCATAGAAGCCTCTGCGGGAAGCGGTAAAACTTATAGATTAGCAGAGAGGTTTTTAGAACTGCTTAGCTTATACCTAAGGGCTAAATCAAAACCCACTAACCCAAATCTCTGTTCTATTAATCAAAATGCCTGCCAGATTCCAGACTCCATAGATTCCATTATAGCCATAACCTTCACAAACAAAGCTGCTGCTGAGATGAAAGAGAGGGTTATATCGTTCTTAAAATCACTTACCGATATAGAATCAAATGAAGCGCCCGATGTAGGACTTAATAAAGAATCGTCACTCAAGCTGCTCATTGATATCATAGAGAATTTCTCAGACTTCCATATAACAACCATTGACTCATTTATGAACAGAATACTCAAAGCCTTTGCCGTTGATCTAAACATACACCCGGATTATGAAATAACATTTGATAAAGAGGCTATCTTTGATGATGCGTTTGAAACGCTTGTATCTGATAGGTCAAATACAGAGGAGTTGCTGGATTTCTTAAAGAGACTATTACTGCTTGGCCAATACGAAGGAATGAATCCAAAGTCTATTGTTAAAAAGGGGCTAAAGAGATTTGAAGAGGTTGATGTTGGAGAAGATGTAGTTGGGTTGTTAGAGCTGGCTTTAGAGTTCAATATTGAAGCAAGAAACTTAGAAGATGTTGAAAAGATACTAAAAAACAGAGCCATACAGTATGTTGAAATTATTAGAGAGATAGCAATAGAGGAAATGAACAAAAACGATAAAAATAGAGTTTTAAATAAAACCTTTGCTAAAGTACTTGCTGACCTAACCGAAGAGAACCTTTTAGATAATTACGGCAAACTCAAAAAAAGGCAAACAGGAAAAAGTAGGATATTTAATAACAA
>WFRG01000133.1 GCA_015486705.1 Hippea sp.
AACCGCCGGATAATTTGAGAGAGGCCGTAGACAGGGCATTTGAGTTGTGCTACATACCGCTTTTTGAAACGCTAAAAAAATACCCCGAGTTTAAGTTCTCTTTGCACGTATCTGGCTGGCTGTTTGAAGAGATCAAAGACAGGTATAAGGAAGTTTTTGCTAACATAAAATATTTGCACGATATAGGCTCACTTGAACTATTAAGCGGAGGTTTCTATGAGCCCATTTTGATTTCCATACCACAAGAGGATGCCGTTTTTCAAATAAAAGAGCTAAATGACTTCTTAATAGGTAATTTCGGAAGTATGCCGAAAGGGCTGTGGCTTGCAGAGAGGGTTTGGGATGATAGCGTTATACCGATTTTGTCAAAATGCGGAATTGGGTATGTAATTGTTGATGATTATCACTTCATCTGTGCAGGTTTTGAAAAGGATGAGTTGGACGGGTATTTTTTGAGTGAGAATAACGGTGATGTGGTTAAGATCTTTCCTATAGATAAGGACTTGAGGTATGCGATACCGTTTAGAAATGTGGATGAAACGTTGGGTATGTTAGAGAAAAGGGATGTTAATATAGTGTTCGATGATGGTGAAAAGTTTGGCTTATGGCCCGATACGTACGATTGGGTTTATAAAAAAGGATGGCTTGAGGAGTTTTTGGAAAAGCTGTTGGAGAGGGGTATAGAGACAAAGACGTTTGGCGAATTTTTGAGTGAGAATAAACCCAAAGGTCTGTGCTATTTACCCAATTGTTCGTATGTGGAGATGACTAAATGGGCTTTGAAACCTGAGGATGCTTTGGAGTACGATAGACTCATAAACACTTTGGGCCATGATTACTTTGAAGATAAAGGAAAGCGCCTGATTAAGGGTACAACATGGAAGAACTTCTTCTTGAAGTACCATGAATCGAACTACATCCATAAAAGGATGCTTGAGTTATCCAAGAAATCTAAAAGCGATGCGCTTTTTAGGTTGCAATCAAACGACGTTTACTGGCATGGAATATTCGGTGGTTTGTACTTGGCGAACCTGCGCGATAATGCTTATAGGTACATTTGTGAGTGTGAAGATGAGCATGATAGGGTTGAGATCAAAGACATAGATTTGGACGGAACAGACGAGGTGAAGGTTGTAAAGGATGGGCTGCTTTACGTTTTTAAAGAGGGAAATTTGGTTGAATTCGATGATCTAAAAAGGCGGTTTAACTTTCAGAATACACTGATGAGAAGAAAGGAGCACTATCACTTTAAGTTAAATGCTAAAGAAAATGGCGGAAAGGGCGTCAAGACAATACATGAGAAGGGCTATACAATAGACGAAAGGATGAAGGATAGGTTGATTTTTGACACGTACCCAAAGTATTCGTTCATTGATCACTTGGAAAGCGATTTTACGCTTGAAGACTTTAAATATTCGAGGTTAAAAAGAGAGATTTTAAAGCTTAAAAGTGCTAATCCTCTTGTGTTTGAAGGTGATTGCTTGAGAAAGGAGTTCAGGTTTGAAAGTGGTTTAGAGTTTTTGGTTGAGGTTGAATTAAATAAAAAATACGCCATTGAGTTCAATCTGCACTTTGCGCACATTGACAAAGTTTTGTTTAACGATAAATTTTTCAAAGATGATTTGACTTTTGTCGGTAAAAGTTTAAGAATTATCGACGACTTTACAGAAAGGGAGCTTGTGATTGAAATGGAGAGTGTTTGTGATATGTGGCTTGTTCGTTTGGATACTGTCAATATAACGGAAAGCGGGTTTGAGGTTATCAATCAGGGTGTGAGCATACTGTTTATGCCAAACAACAACAGAGAAATCAGGGGTTATTTATGTCTGAAATAAGGTATGACATCATACACGACGAATACGTTATTATTGCGCCTGAGAGGTTACACAGACCCATTGTTGTGGACTTTAGGCTGAAAGAGTCAGAAGTTTGTCCGTTTTGCCCGGGTAATGAGGAGTTGACGACGCGAGAGATTATGTCGGTTAGGGTTGACAATCAGTGGAAAACACGCGTTATACCGAACCTTTACAAGGTGGTTGCCATTGAAAAACCATTGGAAGCGATAAAAAGTGGCATGAACGAGGGTTTTAATGGGTTTGGAGTCCACGAAATAGTCATAGATACTCCGAAGCATGAAGAGGATCTGTCAAGGTTAACAGAGGAAGATATATTCTTTTGGCTTAAAGCCATACGTTTGAGGATAATGGATCTAAAAAACGACAAGAGGATTGTGTACCTTAACGTATTCAAAAATCATGGTCCACGTGCGGGTGCTACGCAGACCCATCCACATACGCAGATCATTGGGCTTCCTGTGCTGAGTAAGTTTCAGGTTAATCAATTTAAGCGGTTTTTTGACTATTACAAAGAGCACGGAAGGAGATTGCTTGACGATGTTTCAAAAAGCTCAAAGCCATTGGTAGAAACGAAGAACTTCCGTGCATTTACACCCTACGCATCGGCGTTTCCCTTTGAGATTATCATCGCTTCTAACAGACACTCGCTGGAAGCACATTACGAAGACGAACTAAAGGAGCTTGCGGGTGTAATTAAATGTGTCTATAAGGCATATTTTAGAGTGGTCAAAAACATGCAGTTCAATCTGATTTTTTACATACCGCCTATTAATGAGAACTTCCAGAGTTTAGATTTCTTCTCAAAGATCCCTGAGTTCTTCAGGTTTTTCATTAGGCTTACACCGCGCATATACGGTTATGCGGGCTTCGAGTTCTCAAGCAGGATGCAGATAAACCCCGTAGCTCCTGAGGATGCTCACAACCTATTAAAAAGGGAACTCAATGCTTGCTATTGATATAGGCGGAACGTACATTAGGTATAAGTCAAGTGGCGAGTATGGCAGTGTAAGAACAAGGAATGTGGATATAAACCGTTTTTTGAATGAGCTTGTAAAAAGGTACTCGCCAAGCAGGGTGGCGATTGCCTTTGCCGGTCAGGTTCACGGTAACAAAATACTTTCATCGCCAAACGTGGATTTAAAAGAGATAAACATGGATGTACCGTTTGTTTTGGAAAACGATCTAAACGCTGCGGCTTTGGCTGAATCTCGCTATTTTTCTTGTAAGCATTTGGTAGCCCTGTATTCGGGTACTGGTTTGGGCTGTGGGGCTATAGAGAACGGCAAGATCGTTAGGGGCTATAGGAATCTTGCCTGTGAAATCGGTCATGTACCTTACAAAAAGGCGCCGTTTAAGTGCGGATGCGGTAAAAACAACTGCTTAGAGCTCTATGCAAGTGGCAGTGGGATTAAAAAGTGGGCTGAATATCTCGGTTGCCTAAGTAGGCTTGAGGAAACCTGCAAAGATATAAGGGATACATATTTAGAGGCTATGACGTATGCCGCAGCTTTTGTTATCACGATTTTTAATCCACAGATGCTCGTTTTGGGTGGCGGCGTTATTAAAAGCAACGATTTTGTTGTGGATTATGTAAAAGAGCACATCGAAGGTTTTGCACCGTCTTTTAGTAGGTGTGAGATTGTAAAGAGTGAACTTGAGGATGCGTCTTTAAAAGGTGCAGAGATCTTGCTTGAGGAGATGAAATGAACATACTGTTTACGGCAAGTGAGTGCTATCCGTTTGCGAAAGCCGGTGGACTTGCGGATGTAATGTATGCCCTTCCCAAGTCTCTGGCCAAGTTGGGTCATAACGTTAAGGTTGTTATTCCGCGCTACTACATAATAGACAAGTCTAAACTTGAGCATGTACCGGGTGTTTTGATTGCAAACATGGGTGGCAAAGATTACTACGCCGGCGTTTTTAAATCTTACCTGCCGAATTCTGGCGTTGAAATATACTTTATCGACTATGATTTCTTTTTTGGAAGAAAGGGCATCTATACAGATGAAAACGGTGTTGGCTATGCGGATAACGGCGAGCGGTTTGCGTTCTTTTCCATTGCCTCACTCATGCTCGTGAAATTGATCGGATTTAAGCCCGATATAATACATGCCAACGACTGGCACACTGCAGCCCAATGTGCATTGATTAAGACGCGATTCAGAGACGATTTTAAAGACACGCGCTGTGTTTTGACTATACACAACCTTCAGCATCAGGGCATGTTTGATGGGTCTTTGATGGAGCTTTTGGGTCTTGGTTGGGAGCATTTCAATCCCTTTGAGTTTGAGGCTTTGGGATGCGTTAATCTACTTAAAGGCGGTATAAAATTTGCAGATGCCATAACCACTGTGAGCCCAAAGTACGCTCAAGAGATACAGACGCCGGAGTTTGGCTTTGGTTTACATGAGCATATAAAGGCCCATGCTTACAAGCTCTACGGCATTTTAAACGGAGTGGACTACGATGTGTGGAATCCAAAAACCGATAAATACATTGCAAAAAACTACGACATAGACGATTTGAGCGGCAAGGGTGAATGCAAAAGGGATTTGCAAAATCTGTTTGGTTTGGAAGTTAGAGACGACATACCAATTGTTGGCTTTATTGGCAGGTTTGTGAAGCAGAAGGGCATAGAACTCATTGCAGCGGTAATAGACAAGCTTCTGGATTTGCCCTTACAGATGGTCTTTTTGGGCAGCGGCGAGAAATGGGCTGAGGAGTTTTTCTCTCATGTAAGTGCGACACGTTCGAATTTCAGGGTCTATGTGGGCTATAGTGACGAGCTTGCGCACAAAATAGAGGCGGGAAGTGACCTTTTTCTCATGCCAAGTTTGTTTGAGCCATGCGGCCTAAATCAGATTTACTCACTTAGGTACGGCACTTTGCCCATTGTCAGGGCTGTTGGCGGTTTGGATGATACGGTTGAGAATTTTGACCCTTACACAAAAAATGGATGGGGCTTTAAGTTCTACGATGCAACGCCTGAGGCACTGTTTAATACGGTGAAATGGGCTTTGGAAACGTGGCTTTATGACAAAGATGCCATTGAGATTGTGATTAGAAGGGCAATGAGCAAGGTATTTAGTTGGGACGAAAGCGCAAAGAAGTATGAAGAGGTCTATAAGCGTGTGCTTGGATGATTTGACTTTTACCGATTACGATACATATCTATTTAAAGAGGGCAGCCATACTAAACTTTACAAAAAATTGGGTGCTCATATCGTTGAAAAGGACGGTAAAAAGGGCGTCTACTTTGCCGTTTGGGCACCTAATTCTCCTTTTGTGAGTGTTGTTGGCGATTTTAACGGCTACAACAAGGATGCAAATCCCTTAAAAAAGGATAAAAACAGCGGTATTTGGTTTGGTTTTGTTGAAAATGCTAAAATCTATCAGACGTACAAGTTCCACATCGAAACGCCCTTTGGCGCTTATAACCTAAAAGCCGATCCATTTGCCTTTTTCAGTGAGAAACCACCGAAATCTGCGAGCGTAATCTACAATCTTAGCGGTTTCGAGTGGGAAGATGGTGAATGGCTTAAAAAGAGAAGTCAAAATTTCGATAAACCCATGAGCATATACGAGGTGCATCTGGGCTCTTGGAAGCGCAAATCCGACGGTGGTTATTTGAACTATAAGGAGCTTGCATACGAGTTGGTTGAATACATGAAAAAGATGGGCTTTACCCATGTTGAACTTTTGCCCATTACGGAACACCCCTATGACGGCTCTTGGGGATATCAATCAACAGGCTACTTTTCGCCCACGGCGCGCTTCGGCGAACCAAAGGATTTTATGGCTTTTGTCAATATTATGCACAAAAATGGCTTTGGGGTTATCATGGATTGGGTGCCGAGCCACTTTGCCGTTGATGGACACGGTTTGATTGCCTTCGATGGAACAGCCCTTTATGAGTATGAGGACCCAAGACTCGGTTATCACCCCGAATGGAAAAGCTCTGTTTTTGACTATTCAAAGGGCGAGGTCAGGAGTTTTCTTTTGTCTTCTGCCCATTTCTGGTTTGATGTGTATCACATAGATGGCATACGCGTTGATGCCGTTGCGTCAATGATCTACAGGGACTATGCAAGGAAAGAGTGGATTCCCAACAGGTTCGGTGGTAGGGAGAATTTGGAGGCCATATATTTCTTGAAAAAACTCAACGAAAGCTGCTACAGGGGCTTTGACGGAGTAACGGTGATAGCCGAAGAATCAACAGCATTTCCTAAGGTTACCTGGCCTGTTGATAATGATGGATTGGGTTTTGGCTACAAGTGGAATATGGGATGGATGCACGATACTTTGGAGTACTTCAAGGTCGATCCAGTTTTTCGAAAAAAACATCATCATCAGATAATGTTCAGTTTCGCTTATGCGTTTAGCGAGAACTACGTTTTGCCCTTGAGTCACGACGAGGTTGTTCACATGAAGGGCTCGCTCATCAATAAGATGCCCGGTGACATAGAGAGAAAATTTGCCAATTTAAGGGCTTTGTTTGGCTTTATGTTTGCCCATCCGGGCAAGAAACTGTTGTTTATGGGCGATGAAGTTGCCCAATACGGTGAGTGGAACTTCGCATCGGAGATTGATTGGCAGGTGCTTGAAAATCCGCTGAACAAAGGAGTTCAAGAGCTTCTAAAAACGCTGAATTCAATATATAAAAGTGAAAAGGCCTTGTGGTTGGATTGTAATAGTTCAGGTTTTGAGCTCCTTTATGACCACGCAGAGCAGAATATCGTGATTTCCAAAAGGAAAAATGGCGAGGAAGAGATAATCGTTGTGTGTAATTTTGCCGATTTTACGTATAAAGACTTTGAATTTGGTGTTGACAGAAAAAACTCCTACACACCAATCTTCAGCTCACAAGACCCAACCTTCGGTGGTTGGGGTATGGAGAACGATGTTATCGAGACCTATGAAAAGCCCATGCACAACCGAAAATACTCAATACGCTTGGATTTACCCCCGCTTTCTGTTTTGTACCTCAAGCCCGTTTCATAATCTTGGTTTTGCCTGTGCTATATCCTCACTACAGAAGGACTCAAATTCCTTAAAGTTCTCAATGAACTCCTTAGCCAGTCTTTTAAGTTGCCTATCGTATTCATCCCTGTTTTTCCACATTTTGTAAGGCGTCAAAATTTCGCTTGGCACGTTTGGGCAGTGTTTTGGAAATTGTATGTTGAAGTAGGGTAGGGTGTCTTTCTCAATGCGTGCAAGTCTGTCGTTCAAAATGGCATCGATGATTGCCCTTGTGTACTTTATGCTTATCCTTTCGCCCTTCCCATAGCCGCCTTTAATGTAGCCCGTATTTACAAGCCAACACCTTGTCCCGTGCTTTTCTATCTTTTCCCCCAGAAGTTTTGCATAGACCGATGGTTTCAACGTCATAAATGGCGCACCGAAACAGGTCGAGAATGTGGCTTTTGGCTCTTTTACACCCTCTTCTGTGCCTGCTACTTTGGCTGTATAACCGCTCAAGAAGTGGAACATGGCTTGCTCCTTTGTTAAGTACGACACAGGTGGTAGAACGCCAAAAGCGTCGTATGTTAACATGATTATGTTGTTGGGATGGCCGGCGCATGAGCCTTCAACGATATTTGGTATATGTGTTATTGGATAGGATGCGCGCGTGTTCTCTGTTATGGAGTTGTCATTTAGATCCACCCTTCGCGTCTCTTCATTTATCACAACATTTTCCAATATTGTCCCGAATTTTCTCGTTGCCTCGTAGATCAACGGCTCATCTTCTTTTGAGAGCCTGATTACCTTTGCATAACAGCCGCCTTCTATGTTGAATACACCGTCGTCGCACCACGCTATTTCGTCATCTCCGATTAAAAATCTATTTGGGTCGCTCGATAGAGTTGTTTTGCCTGTTCCAGACAGTCCAAAGAATACGGCTACATCGCCGTTTTTACCCATATTGGCGCTTGAATGCATTGTCATGATGCCTTTTAAAGGGAAGAAGTAGTTAACTGTGCTGAAAACGGCCTTTTTTATTTCCCCTGCATAACCCGTTCCGCCAATAATGATCTCCTTTTTGTCTATATTTAGGATAACAAAGGCTTCCGAGTTTGTTCCATCGATCCTTGGAGATGCATGGAATTCTGGTATTACGATAAGCTTAATTTCGGGCTTGAACGTTTTTAGTTTTTCCTGGTCCAGTTCACGTATAAACATGTTTCTTGCAAAGAGCGAATGCCATGCCCATCTTGATATGACCCTTACGGGGATCCTATAGTTTGGATGGGCGCCTGCATAACCGTCCATCACGTAGATGTTCTTTCTTTGTAGATAGGCAATAATCCTGTTGTAAAGCGTTTCGTATTTATCCTTATCGAAGGGCTTGTTTTCCTTTGACCACCAAATATTCTTTGAAGACGGTTCTTGATAAACGATGAACCTGTTTTCTGGCGATCTGCCTGTGTATTTGCCGCTTTTTACAACCATTGCCCCTAAATGTGCTATTAAGCCCTCTTTGTTTTTTATTGACTCTTCATAAAGCATGGGGGAATTTAGATTTCTTTTTACACTATTCAGATTTATTATACCCATGCTCTCCAAATCTTTCTCTATCATGGCTTTACTCCTTTTTATACAAAAACACCGGTTAACTTGCCGGCGAGCTTTAACAATTCATCCTTGATTTTGTACTGATGTGAGGCAACGTAATCTATCGATTCTATAAAGAACTCGCCTTTTCTGAAAACGACAACACCCTCTTCGATCTTTCCACTAAGCAAGGCTTCAAGGCCGTGTTCTACAAAATCATAACCCATGAGCCTATCGTAGACCGTTGGACTACCACCCCTTTGTATATGACCTAAAACCGTTACCCGTGTATCCATGTGAAGGTCATTTCTCAACCAATCTGTTATTTCATTTGTTGCTCCAGTGCCTTCCGCTACAATGGCTAGTATGTAGTCCCTGCCTTTCTCGATTTCTTTTTCCAGTCTTACCCTCAAATTGTTTAGATTATACCCCAGCTCTGGTATTACACAGACCTCAGCACCGCTTGTCAGGGCGGAGA
>WFRG01000134.1 GCA_015486705.1 Hippea sp.
AGAATTGCTACGCGTGACAAAAACATTATGACCATTGAAGACCCGATTGAATATAGGATTGATGGCATAACTCAGGTCCAGGTTAATCCAAAACTCGAGTTAACGTTTGCCAATGCTTTGAAGTATTTTTTAAGGCAGGACCCCGATGTGATCTTGGTTGGCGAGATAAGGGACGCAGAGACGGCAAAGACGGCAATAGCTGCCTCTTTGACTGGGCATTTGGTTTTGTCCACTGTACATACAAATGATGCTGCCACAACACTGGCAAGGCTAATAGATATGGGCGTTGAACCGTTCTTGCTTGCGTCATCTCTGTTACTCGTTATAGGACAGAGGCTTGTAAGGAGGGTTTGCGATGAGTGTAAGATTGAAGTTGAAACAAAGGATGAAATTAAGTTAATGTTTTCTGAATACGGTTATGAGATAGATAAGCATTTTGAAGGAATGGGTTGCGATAGGTGCAAAAATACGGGATTTTATGGCAGAGTTGGCATCTTTGAACTTCTAAATATTGATGAGAGTGTAAAAAAACTTTTAATAAAGAAGTCTGACGCTAGAGAGATAAGAAAAGCTGCAATAGAGAATGGTATGCGCACTATGTTAGATGATGGAATACAAAAGGTTAAGCTTGGTATAACAACACCCGAAGAGGTACTTTTGGCAACAAGGTTATAAGTATGCCAACCTTTAAATATTTGGCACTCGATAAAAATGGCAAAAAAAAAGAAGGTGTGTTAGAAGCTGAGAGTATAAGCATTGCCTTAGGTAACCTTAAAAGCAATGGTCTGTATCCTGAATCTTTAGAGGCAATTACAGAGGAAGAGAAAAGTGGCATTATTGGGCTACTAAAAAAGAGTTACACAAGGATTAATCAACGTGATAGGGCAGATGTGTTTTTTCAGCTTGCTACATTGATAAACACGGGTATCTCTTTAACAGAGGCCCTGGGTATAACAGCAGAGCAATCGCCAAATAAAAAGCTAAAATCGATTTTATTGCAAGTCAAAGACAGGGTTAATGAAGGGGTTAAATTTTCTGAGGCTTTGTTTGATTTTGAAAATGTGTTCTCTAAATCCTATGTTAGAATGATAGAAATGGCTGAAAGAACAGGCAAGCTCTCGGATATACTGTTTAAGATATCGCAAAGAGAAGAGGAAAAAAGTTCTTTTAACCAGAAGATTGCTCCTGTTATACTTTATCCTTCGTTTGTTATGCTGATTGGTTTTGGAGTTGTAATTTTTCTTTTGGGCTATGTAGTTCCTAAAATGGAAAAGATATTCAGCTCTTTTCATAAAAAACTGCCATTTGTAACTAGATTATTGGTTGAAACAGGGCTTATTATTAAAGCATATTTGCCTGCCATACTACTTTTTATCCTCGTTGTTTCTATATTGGTCAACATTGCATATATTAAATGGGGTGCTTTTAGAAAAAAAGTGGATGCCATGCTTTTGAGGGTTCCGATTTATAGAAAAATGGCCGTGGCTCATTTTATCTCTAATTTATCTTTCCAGTTGGATGCATTTATACCCCTTGTGGATGCCATTTTAACAAGTAGTGAAGCCTTGGGTAATGTTATATTTAAGGATAAACTTAAAAATGTGGCCGAAAAAATAAATGAAGGCATGTCTATAGAAAAGGCTTTTGAAGAATCTAACCTATTCGATAAAATGTTTATATCGAGTATGGCTACGGGAAGGAGAAGCGGTAGACTTCCGGATTTTGTCAGAAGAATTTCAACGTATTATGAGAAGAAAATAGACATTACTGTTAGAACGTTTTTAGCAGTTTTAGAGCCTACCACTATACTCCTTCTTGGAGCTATTGTTGGCTTTATCGTAATGGCAATAATGATACCACTGTTTAGCATTAATCAACTTGTTAGATAAGTTAAACTTTAGGCAAAGACAACCTCTTTTTTATGGCGTAAAGCCTCAAAGTTAGTGTAAAAAACAACGTTATTGTCATAACAAGCTTTTTGTCCATAGGTATTTGCATCATTATATAAAAAGCAAAAGCACCTATAATGCAGCATGAGGCATAAAAATCCTCTCTTAAAATTAAAGGAATTTCGCCTATCAAAACATCGCTTAATGCCCCACCACCTGTTCCTGTTAATGTAGCGAGAACAGTAACACCTACAATGTTAAAACCTTTATCATATCCCACAACAGCTCCAGTTACCGTAAATGTGGCAAGGCCTATGGCATCTGAAATCTTGATGATGGTTGATTTAGATACATCTTTTCTAAATGTTTTGTACATAAATAAAGCCAAAATTAAGCCTAAAAAGGCGAAGGTTACATCCGAATATCCCTTAAATACAGCAGGTGTTTTGTTAGCCAATACATCCCTTAAAATTCCGCCGCCCAATGCAGTTAAAAATCCGAGTACGGAAATACCCAATATATCCAGATGTTTTGCTATTCCTTTAAATACGCCTGATACAGCAAATGCTAAAAGACCTATAGCGTTAAATACCCAAAAAAGATTCATTGCTCGATACTATACATTGATTTGTAGCTCGGTCAAGCGTATTTTTATTTGACATATGATTAAAAAGGCATATATTGGTATTCAAAGGGGCTATGTTTTATACATGAAATGGGTATTAATTTTGGTAAATTAATTAAGAATATGCGGGGTTTATATATTTAATTGGGAGGGAGAAATGATAAAGGTGAGTAAAAAGGGGGATAAGGCGTGGGTAACATTTATACAAGATGTGCCTTGTGTTTTGAAGGGTAGCTGGAATGATTGGAAGAAAGAGGAGCTAAAACCAAGAAAAGGCGGCTATTACTCTATTACAAAGGTCTTAAAAGCCGGTGAATATGAATTTGGATACTTAATAGATGGAAAGTGGGTTATAGAGGAGAATCTGCCGAAGGTCGATACTGTTTTTGGTAGCCAGAATTCCCTTTTAAAGATCTAAAGGGGGTGTGTGTGAGTGGTGTAAAAGCCGTTGTTATGGCGGGTGGCTTTGGCACAAGGATACAGCCGTTAACACATTCAGTTCCCAAGCCGATGCTCCCAGTTGTCAATATACCGATGATGGAGCGTAATATCGTTAAGCTTAAAGAGATTGGCATAGACGACGTTGTCATTTTGCTTTACTACAAGCTGGACGTGATAAAGAGACATTTCGGGGACGGTAGTAAATGGGGTGTGAACATAACCTACGTGCTGCCTGACAGTGATTATGGCACGGCCGGTGCTGTTGGTTATGCGCGTGAATTTTTGGATAGAACATTTATTGTCGTAAGTGGCGATATTGTAACGGATTTTGATTTTAAAGAAATTCTCAAGTTCCATTCCGAAAGAGGTGCAAAGGTTACTTTGACCTTAACTGAAGTGGATAATCCATTGGAGTTTGGCGTTGTTGTCATAAACAGCGACAATGTCATAGAAAAGTTTATAGAGAAACCGCGGTGGAGAGAGGTTATAAGCGACACGATAAACACGGGGATTTACGTGATAGAACCTGAGATGTTGGATTTTATACCTAAAAATGAGTTTTTTGATTTCGCAAGGGACCTTTTCCCGCTCTTGATGGATAAGGGTATTAGTCTTCATGGTTACGTGGCGGAGGGTTATTGGCGCGATGTGGGCAATCCCAATGCTTACAGGGATGTGCATGAGGATGTCTTTGAAAAGAGGGTGAAATTTGAGTTTCTGGGTAGCAAGATCGATTATCCGAGCGGTGAACTCTATGTGAACGGTGATGTCGACATTGGAGAAAATGTCGATATCTCCGGTGTGGTTGTTCTGGATGATGGTGTAAGAATTGGTGATAAGGTTAAGTTGAGCAATGTTGCTATAGGCAAAAACACTATCGTTGGAGCTGAAACAAAATTAAAAAACAGCATAGTTTGGAACAACACATATATTGGCAAAAAGTGCAATATAGACGGCGCCGTAATTTGTAATAACTGCAGGATAGATGACTTAGTCGAAGCCAAGTCAGGCATGGTCATGGCGGAAGGTTCTAAAGTAGGCAGACTGACAAAGGTTATGCAAGATGTAACGATATGGCCGAACAAGGAAATTGAACCCGCATCTATTATAACCAATAACATTGTTCGAGGGGTTAAATACAAAAGTTCATTGTTTGAAGAGGGCATCATAAGCGGTGGCTCGAATACGGAAATTGACTGTGTAATGGCATGTAAAATAGGGGAAGCGTTTGGTGGCTCACTGCCACAGGGCTGTACTGTGGTTGTTGGTAGGGATTATGAGTCCTCATCCGTCATGTTGAAGAGGGCATTTGTCGGTGGTGTGTTAGCTTCCGGTGTGAATGTAGTGGATTTTAAGAGTGTCCCGTTGACGGTTTTAAGGCTCTATGTGAAGAATAGTTCTGCTCTTGGCGGTGTTTACTTTAGGCAGAAGATAATGAATCCGGGTCAGTCGGAGATCTTGATCTTTGACGAGAATGGCTTGAGGTTGAACGTTGTCAGTGAGCGTACAATTGAAAAGCTATGCTTCAATGAAAGCTTTAGACATGTTGATTACAAAGAGGTGGGAGAAATAGATGAAAGCGAAGTATTGAAAAGGGACGCTTTTAAACTTTACAAAGGGAAAGTTAGAGATTTAATTGATTTTAGATCCATTAGAAATAGAAATTTTAAGGTTGCCATAGACCTCATGTACGGCATCATAAAAGACATATACCCCGACATACTGTCTGAACTTCAGATCGACAGCATAATACTAAACGCCTACTACGATAGGCTTAAGATGATAAACTTCTCGCACTACTACGAGATATCGAAGAAGGAGCTTTCCAAGATTATTACCTCTCTTGGTTTGAACCTCGGTTTCATCATATATCCAAACGGTCGAAGGTTGACGATTGTTGGTGATGACGGACGTGTGCTTGACAGGACAGAGGCGTTGTTTGTTGTTCTAACTCTTTTAAATATTGAGGCTGAGAAGAACAAAAAGACATTTAAGGTACTTTTGCCTACATGGTCGCCTGATATGTTAGACGATGAGTTTCCCAATATTGAGATCAGGAGGGGTAAATACTTCGATGTGAACGAGGATGAGCTAAAAAGGTACGATCTGATAGCCACAACAGATGGCAACTTCTCCTTTACCGAGTTTTCACTTCACAGGGACGCTATCTATGCAAGTTTGAAGATAATGGAGATGTTAAGCAAAAACGATCTGAATTTGTCGCAAATCGCGAAAACAATAACAGAATTTTACTATAAGCACATAAAGGTTCCGTGTCCGCACGATAAGAGGACAAAGGTGATCAAGAAGTTTGTTGAGGTAGCGAGAAATAAGAAGTACTCGATGACAGAGGGTATTAAGATCTGGGAAGGAAGGGACGACTGGTTCTTGGTAATTCCCGATAACTACGCGGATTTCTTGGATGTTTACGTTCAGGCTTCGGATAGCAGGGTTGGCGATGGAATACTGAAACATTACACAGGTTTGATAGAAGGATGGATAAAGGAATGAAAGTAGCAATTCTTTGGCACATGCACCAGCCGAGATACGTAGACACACAGGGCAATATAGTTATGCCGTGGGTGTTTTTGCATGCCATAAAGGATTATTACGATATGTCGTACATTGCAAGTTTATACGGTGCAAAGGTGACTTTTAATCTGACGCCAATACTCATTGAGCAGATCAACATATACGCAAATGAGGGCATTTCAAAGGACGTTTTTCTCAATCTTTTGAAAAAGAGGGTTTCTGAGTTAACGGATAGGGAAAAACAAACGGTTGTTAGGTATTGCAAGAGTCCGAATTACAACACAATGATCAAGCCCTTTGCTTTATACGATAGGCTTTACAAAAAGGGTGAACTTACCGATGACGATATTGTTTCTCTTGAGGTGCGCTTCCTTTTGAGCTGGTGTGGGCGTTATTTGAGGGAAAACAGCGGTGTCGTTAAGGATCTTCTGAACAGAAGTGGCTATAGAGAGGAAGACAAAGCTGTTTTGTTGAATGAATTGGAGGCTTTTATACCCAAGATCTTGCCATATTACAAGAAACTTTTAGATAGCGGCTTGATATCTATTACAACTACGCCCTACTACCATCCCATTCTGCCACTTTTAATTGATATGGATGTTGCAAGAAAGGCAAACAGTCAGACTGTTTTACCAAAAAACCACTTTTCATTAAAAGAAGACGCGATTTTGCACATAGAAAAGGCCAAAGAGCTATACGTAAAGACGTTTTCGAAAGAACCGAATGGTTTCTGGCCCGCTGAGGGTGGCGTAAGTAGGGAAACCATAGAGATGTTTATTGAGCATGGTTTGAGGTATGCTGCAACGGATGAGGCAATTTTAAAGAAGAGTTCTAATTTAGACCATTATAGGGTCTTTGAATACAAGGGCTTTAAGATGTTTTTTAGGGATACGCAACTAAGCAACCTCATTGGGTTTGACTATAAGTACTTATCCGAAGATGGGGCTGTTGGTGACTTTATCAAGAGATTAAAGGAAATTCAGGGCGATATTGTGTTTGTTATTCTGGATGGTGAAAATCCATGGGAATACTATAAAAACAACGGTTGGGATTTTTTGAATCTATTTTACAAAAGATTAGCAGATGAGTTCGAGCTTGTCACCTTTGATGAGGCAAGCGAAATGGATGCGGTTGAGCTAAGTAACGTTGAACCCGGTAGCTGGATTTTTGGGAATTTTAACACATGGGTGGGCAATGAAGAGAAAAACTTGGCGTGGGAGTTGCTCTTTCAGTCGCGCAAGGATTGTTTTAGACACGGATCTTTGGATGATAACATAAAGGAGCAGTTCTTGATAGCCGAGTCGAGCGACTGGTTCTGGTGGTACGGTGACGATCATTATACGCAATTTGAAAGGGAATTTGATGAGTTGTTTAGGGAAAATCTCATTGACATATACAGAAAGTTGAACATCCCACCGCCACAAAGCTTATTTAGGCCCATTGTGGGTTCTCTTGGTGCTTTAAACAGGGTGCAATTTCCAAAGGATGAGATAAATCCTACCATAGACGGCAAGATAACATCCTTCTTTGAATGGATCGATGCAGGGTTTGTGGATGAAAGGGTAGGGGATACGATGGGAAAGGGTTACACATTAATTGATGCTTTGTACTTTGGCGAAAACGACGATAAGTTTTTCATAAGGCTCGACGGTGATGTTAAGGGAAAGGATATTTTTGTCTTTGTAAATGATAGTAAGATTGAATATAATGGCGTTGTGGATGGGATTGCGGAAATTGAAATAGAAAAGACCAACCTGCCCGATGAGTTTGATTTGAAGATTGAGGTGTTTGAAAACGGAAGACTTTTACAGATCTTGCCGTCAGTGCCCCTTTCCATTCAACTAAATACAGGTTACTACAAAAACTGGTACATTTAGCGATGCTTTTGTTTGGTATTCATCTTCATCAACCGCCGGATAATTTGAGAGAGGCCGTAGACAGGGCGTTTGAGTTGTGCTACATACCGCTTTTTGAAACGCTAAAAAAATACCCTGAGTTTAAGTTCTCTTTGCACGTATCTGGCTGGCTGTTTGAAGAGATCAAAAACAGGTATAAGGAAGTTTTTGCTAACATAAAATATTTGCACGATATAGGCTCACTTGAACTATTAAGCGGGGGTTTCTATGAGCCTATTTTGGTTTCCATACCACAGGAGGATGCCGTTTTTCAAATAAAAAAGCTAAATGACTTCTTAATAGGTAATTTTGGAAGTATACCGAAAGGATTATGGCTTGCAGAGAGGGTTTGGGATGATAGCGTTATACCGATTTTGTCAAGGTGCGGAATTGAGTATGTAATTGTTGATGATTATCACTTCATCTGTGCAGGTTTTGAAAAGGATGAGTTGGACGGGTATTTTTTGAGTGAGAATAACGGTGATGTGGTTAAGATCTTTCCTATAGATAAGGA